>JAYTIB010000891.1:0-2916 GCA_043732205.1 Schlesneria sp.
TTGTGACGGCGTGCTGCTCAATACGGCGATCGCCTCGGCGGGCGATCCGGCTGTGATGGCGGAGGCGATGAAGCTGGCCTGCCGTTCGGGCCATCTGGCGGCTCGCGCCGGACGCATCCCGCGCAAGCTCTATGCCACGGCCAGCAGTCCTGAAATGGGGTTGATCTCACCCGGCGTGCGATGAAGGCGGGGTCGTCCCTGTAGCGGAGTTTGCAAGAACTCAGATCCTGATCGTGAGCCAGGCTGAGTTCTTGCGAACTCCGCTACGAGGCCGTGAATAAACCGTGTCAACGATTTTGGCGAACGGTCAGCGCGAGCACGGCGGGAATGACGACGAGGTTGCCGAGGCTGCCACCGGCGGTGGCGACCGCGACCAGCCAACCGAAACTCGACATCGGGACGAACTCGCTGAAGAGCATCGCCAGGAACCCGAGGCTGACCGCGGAACTCGACAGCACGACGCCTGGTCCCGTGCCGGCGTAGGCGACTTGGAGTGCCTCGTGGGGCGGTCGGCCGGCTCGCAATTCCTGCTTCCAACGGAGCAGGCAATGGACCGCGTCATCGACGGACAGGCCGATGGCGACTCCCGCAACGAGTGCGGTGGACATGTCGATTTTCAAGCCCAGCCAACCCATGATCCCCAGCACCAGGCCGACCGCAAGCAACGTGGGGGCAAACGCCAGCAGTGCCAGTCGCAGATGGCGCAAGGCGGCCCAAAGCATCGCCAGGCTCATCGCACCAGACCAGATCGTCGCGTAGAACGCGGTGCTGACGACGGCGTGCGTGATTTGTGTCATCAGATGTGACAGGCCGGTGATGTACGTCTCGTCGGACAGTTCTCGGCGCGTGATGTCGATCAACTTCGCAAAGCACTCCTCCTTGAGTTCCGGTTGGGCGCTCTCTTGAACCCGTACCAGAATGCGGACGTGGCCTTTCGATTCGTCGTCCTCGTCTCGCTCCCAAAGGTTGTCGAGAAAGTGTGAGTACTTCGACTGGCTGAGGGTTTGAATTTTCATCGTCACGATCTTGTCGCGTTCCTCGTCGCTGGCATCCGTCGGCGAGTTGAGCAGATCGGCCAGCGACACCACGCCCGAGACCAGGTCCGGGTTCGACTCGCGCAGATGCGTGGATGTTTGACTGAGACGATCCAGCCAGTCGGGTGTGATCGCTGCGGGGGCGGGGAAGATGAGTTCGACCAGGCCGATTCCACCCATGCGGCTTTCGATGAAGCGGTAGTCCCGCGCGACGCGCGAATGAGGTTTGTGGACGTTGATGTAGTTCGACTCGAATTGAATCCAGACGACGCCGATCGTGGCGAACAACGCGGGTACGACAAACAGAACGAGTGTGATTCCGGGGTGAGCCAGCACCCAGCCCGTGAGCCTTCCGACACCATCGGCCACGGCGGCGGTCCCCTGCTCGACGTTCGTTCCACCGGGATCGCGATGTCGAAATTGAATCGTCATCGCCCCCGCTGCCAGGCTCCAGACCAGCGCGCCGGCCATCAGGTTGCAGGCGAACATGGTGATTCCAAGTTGAGCAACGGGTTGAACAGTGGTGGCGACCCAGGTGGCCAGGTAACCCAATGCCGAGGCCACCGCACACCACGCAACGGGAGTAAACATGACGTTCAACGTGCGATGAGCGGCTTCGTGGCGACCGAGTCCCTCGTGGAGCGTCGCAAAGAATCGAACGGCCAGATGGCTGGCGGCGGGCATGCAGAGCACGACGGTCTGCGCGATGATCGGTCCCGCAGACAGGGACAGTTTGAGGTGGAAGATCGTGATGAAGATCCGCGTCATCTCCCACGTCGCCCAGCCGGCGATGAGCGACAGCAGCGCCCACGCCGGGTTCCGCACGGCGATCAGCATCGTCACCGTCATCAGCAGCATGGCTACGAGACCCAGCGTTTGGTTGTCTCGGTCCAGACTGACGAATCCATCGACCACCAGCACCGGCGGACCGGCCACGGCCACACGCTCCAGTTTGTGTTCTTTCGCAAACTCATCCGAGACGCGGCGCAGCGCGAGGACCGCCGCCCGGTGATTGGTCTCGGCCGAAGCGTTGAGTCGCACGATGACCGCCGTCGTTCCGCCGGAGGCATCGACCAGCAGTCCGTTGAACAACGGGTGCGCACAGATCCGCTGACGCATGGCGTCCTGTCGCTCCGGATCATCGGCGACGGATTGAACCAGCATCCTCACCGTGGTGCGGCCCGTGACCATCCGAAAGATGCCCGCCAGCGAGAACCGACTCGAGGCCGCCGCCCCGACCGCGTCATCGACCAGCCACGGCACCGGCATCTGATCGACGGCATCCACACGGTCGATGTCCGGCACTTCGGCGGTGATGTGATCCGCCAGCCTGCGGACCCGATCCATCCCCGCCTCAGTCCAAAGGTGGGGGTCGTCGTACGCGACGAAGACGATCTGATCACCACCGAACGCCCGCTTGGATTGCTCGTAACTTCGCAGGGCCGGATGGTCCGGCGGGAAGAACCCTTCAATCGTCTGATCGAATTCGACGGGAGGGACCAGCATCCAGGAGACGACCGTCAGTGGCAACACAACCAGCCACACGACGTATCTCATGCGAAACAGGATGCGGGAAAGCCGGTCGATCATGAAAGTTCCGTAGTGAGAGCCCCCGCAGAACCAGCACCACCTCCGGACTGGCTGGTGGTGGCCTCGATTCTGAGACGGCTGAATGAACGATGCTGTGACTCAGAGGCTGGTCCGAAACAACTTCCCGACTTTGTCGTCCGGACCCCCAGGTCCGGACGAGTCCGTTCGCAACCGTGTTCGACGATTTCGTCCGGACCTAGCAGCCTGTTGAAAAAGGGAATAGAAGCCTGAAGCGCAAGCGAAGGATGTCGAAAACTCGGACGATTTAGACTCAACAATCCTTCGCTCGCGC
>JAYTIB010000892.1:0-7682 GCA_043732205.1 Schlesneria sp.
GCTTCGAGCAACTTTTGATCGTGCCGCCAATCCTCGTCGGCCCCCGGTTGCAGTTTGGTCAGATACGTCGTGACAAAGTTCTGCTGGTTGAGCAAATCGGCCTTCAGCTTCAGCAGTTCCTCCAACTGAACCAGCAGCAACTGGCGGTGGATCGCCATCGAACCGAAGCCGCCCGAGTTGGGATGGTTGAGGTCGTCGGCGACCAGCTTCACCAGCGTGTCATAGTCCGGGCGCTGCAGGCGCGACACGAAGTTTCGGCGGCGATTCGGATTCATGGCCGCCGCCGCCACCCAGTCCAGCGCCGAGTCTTCGAAGGCGTCGAGGTTGTCGATGGAATGCCCATCCGCCCTCTGGAGGTACGCCCCGCGCGCGATGTGCTGTTGGTCCAGGCTCGTCGGCAGGTTGGGTTCGACCCCCAACAGCTCGCGCTGGTGGCCGTAGTTCAGGTTCAACCGCTGCCGCAGATAGTTCAGCGAATCGTTGGGAGATTTCTCGTAGGACAGCAGCGCCAGCCGGGTCTGAATCTCGGTCAGCCGGGCAGTCTGCTTGTGCCGCTCATGCCACGGGGCGAACAGTTCGCGCGCCTTGTCGAATTGCTCGGTGCTCAGGTAATGCAGCGCGTGATAGTAGTAGTAATCCTCGGTGCCGGGGATCAGTTGCTTCAACACCACGGCCCGGTCCTGGGCCAGCGAGAAGTCCTCGACGAACTCGATCTCCCCACCCCAGCCGATGGTGGCCATTGCCAACATCATCGCTCCCGCGCCCAGTACACGATGCATCTGTCACTCCAGTCCTATCCCAAGTGTGGCTCAGTCAGTTGCGCGACATGGCGAACGAAGAATCCGTCGAGGCTCCTGAGGAACTCGTTTGGAGTGCGGCGGCTTGACGCCGCTTTGGGATTTTGGGTGCAGCCCTTTGGCGTCGAGTCCGTTCAGGTACGACCGCCAGGACGGCGGAATGAAAAAAACAAAATGCCAAAGCGGTGTCGAGCCACCGCACTCCAAAGGAAACCGCCCCAGTCATGGATTTTCCCGCCCCACCGTTCCTTCCCCGCGAGTGTTCTCACGGAACGGAGGAACTACTTTGAAGGCACAAACAGGAACGTGACTCAAGGAGTCACGTTTCAAACTCGAAGGTGTCCAAGGCCGCGGAATTCTACCTCATGCCGGTGCATTGTGACGTCACGCGGTCATGAAGGTTCCCCCGAATTGGCGGGCCGTCACCGAATGAGTCACGCCGCCCGTCTGGCAGCCCTTGAACAGTGGTGGCAACATCGCCGTCCGATCGGGATTCATTTCAACAGTTCAATCCGCCGTTGAATGTCGATGCTGACGCTTTGATATCGCGTGGACAGCTTTCCGGGATTGAACGTGGTGGTCCGCATCTGTTCGACGTCCTCCGAGCCCAGTGCATTTGTCAGGACGGAACGCAGGTATTCCTTGGCGATGGGAGATGGCTGAAAGCGTTTGTCGTCGTAGAAGCAGGGGTGGACCCGCCGGGGATGAATCCTGCCAAACGGATCACGCAGCTTGTTGGCCGCGAGCGACCCCAGGCGGATGCCGAATTCGCGTGAGTATTGCAGCGTGGCGAGCGAATTGTTGTGACCTTCGACGAGCAGGTCCACCGCCTTTCCCCCCAGTTGAGCCGCGTGGAACCGGTCGAACTTGATGGGGAAACCGCCGCGCTGCGTATGCCCCACCTTGCGGGTGAAAATCGCCGATTCGGCCGATTCATGCGTGCAACGCCCGCGGAAATAGTCGTCGCCGAATCTCTGGCAGAGCATTCGTTTCAACTCTTCGGCCGCCCCGCTCAAGAGGACGTTTCCCGCGGGATCATGGCTCTTGGTGGCGGCGCCGAGTTGCCGGCCGTTCTGATCACGGACCCCTTCCCCGGCGACGATCACCACGTGCTCCTGCAGTTGGTAGAGCTCCGCCACCCGCTGCTCCAACCGGTCGATGTCGAGCGGCACTTCGGGAATCAGGATGATGTCCGGCTGGCCGAATGCGGACCCGAGCGGGATGAAGCCCGATTCCCGACCCATCACCTCGATGATGGCGATCCGCCGATGGCTTTCCGCCGTGGTCCGAATCCGCTCGACCCCCTGAACCACGACAAACACCGCCGTCGCATATCCCGGTGTGACGTAGTTGACGATGTCGTCGAGATCGATCGTCTCCCGCCCCAACGGTCGACCCGGAGCCCGGATTCCCCCCTGTTCGCTTTCAGATTCCGTGACCTCCGTGGGCTCGTCGATGTAGTTCAGCCCCAGGTCATTGTCGATGGTCTTGGGAGCCAGGACGCAGGGGAAAAAGTCGGACAGCGGCTGCATCCCGTTGATCGTGCCGTCGCCGCCCACGCAGACCAGTCCGTCGATCTTCAGTTTCCGCAGGCGGGTCTTCACGTCCGCGATGACCTCGGTCTGCTCCGGGTCGATATACGTGCGCGACGCCCCCAGCAGCGTGCCTCCCATGCAGGGATCGAGTTCCGGAATCGTGCTGAACAGCGGGTTGAGCCGCACGTGCGGCAGCCGCTCATCCAGCATCCCCGCGAACCCGCGGATGACTCCCACGACTTCGATCTTCAACTGGTTGGCCCGTTCGACGGCCCCAAAAATTGTGGCGTTGAGCGCGGGAGTGTCACCGCCCGCCGTCAGGATTGCGATTCGACGCATGAGTCCGTTCCTTCATAAGGCTTCTTGTTCAGCTCAATCATGTCGCACCGTCACGCGGCTCGCATTGTCACGTTCCGCCGCAAAGATGTCATTTCCGTTTTCCGATGGCCCAGGGCGGATCAGAAGAGACCGTTGACGGGGCTGGTGGGATTGGGGCGAGTTGAAGAGGGAACGACCATTCTTGCCGAAGGAGCGAATTCGAGGATCTTCCCCGCGGGGATCTGCGTCGGTTGTTGGCAGAAGTTCCTGATGCACGCGGGCGCAAGGATCGGCACGTCAATAACTGTTGCAAGATCTGTAGTCCGGACGAAGGCGTCCGGACTACGAATCTCGAAGTCCGACATTAACGGTGCGCTGCTCCTAACGGAACACGTCATCCGTTATCGGAAGGTCCGCGAACAACAGAGTGCGGGATCGAGTGACCTGTTCGTCGCGTCCCTCTCACTTCGGGAGCTTGGGAGGCGTGCGGTTGTAGATGCTCAGGCGGCCCTCGGGGACGGAGAGGACCAGCGTGGCGAAGGCGGTGGCGTAGGGTTGAGTTTCTCCGCCCCCGTCGGCCATCCAGCCTTTGACGGGCCACGAGCCGTCCGGCGTCTGCCACGACAACACGTCGTCGTGTGTGGCGGTGATGTACGCGCCGGTCTGCTCGCGAAATTCGGCGTCGCTCTTGAACTCCTGCCCCAGCAACTGCATTCCCATGCAGCCGTAGAAGTGCCCGTAGTACGGGAACCGTTCGCGGCTGATGCCGACGGGAGTCAACTTCAGCAGGAACTTGTAGCCGTTGATCATCACCTGATAGTCAAACTTCTTCATCAGCCCCAGCGTCGAGACACCGGCCGCAGTCCCCTCCTTCATGCTGTGTTCGTCGCCGAGTTGATAATCGAAGCCGCCGTCTTCGTTCTGGCATTTCTTCAGATACTCAAAGCCCTTCGCCAGTACCTTCTTGTCGATCTCGATCCCGTAGTTGCCGGCCGACACCAGCGCCTGAACCGCGCAGACCGTGGTCGAGCCTTCATGCTGGCCGGGCGAACCGGCCGTGTACCACCAGCCGCCCGATGTCGATTGGTTTGTGGCGATGACTTTCACCGCCTGCGCGACGACACTCTTCAGCTTCTCGGTGTCGATGTCCGGTTTGGTTTTGACGAACAGCGACCGGCCATACGCCTCCGACAGCGCGAGCGTCGCAAACCCCTGACCGTGAATCCACGAATGCCCCTGCGCCTCGAACGTGCCGTCGGTCTGCTTGGTGAGCAGATACTTCAGCCCTTTGATCAGCGTCTGGCCGCGCTCGCCGGTGAACGGTTCATCCGACGCCGACAGCGACGACAGGCAGGCGAAGCTGGTAACGGCGACGGTGTACGTCGTGCCCCACGATCCATCCGCCGCCTGATGTTTCGTGAGCCAGTCCAACCCCTTGTCCCGCGCCGTGACAAGCACCTTCGCGCGGTCGGCCGGTTTCGGAGTCGCGGGTGCATCGTCGGCGGGCAACTGCGAGGCCAGCAAGAACAAACAGAGCATTGTGATAATGATGCGAGGAGTGGTCATGTTGGTGGTCCTTGGAAAAGTTGCCTGAGCCGCGAAGCGGCGGCCGAATAAAGCCTGGGGCGGGCGCTTCGTCCGCCCCAGGACACGAGGCCACTCATCAGCATTAGCCCCGGAGGGGCGGCCGATGAATGAACACGCGGATGTGTTGGAGAACGAGATCATTCGATGAAAATGAGATCGCCCCTCCGGGGCTGAAACCAGATTGTTTGCCATCAGCCCTGGGGCGGGTGAAACGCCCGCCCCAGGCTTTATTCGGTCGCCGCTTCGCGGCTCAGTTCGCTCACTTCACCAAATACGCCTGCCCGCGCAGTTCGACCAGCAGTTGTTCGTCGTGGCGCTGGCTGCACAGGATCTGGTTTTCCGTGGCCGAGTTGGCGGCGACCAGTTTGAAGTAGTCGTCGCTGAAGCGTTCGATGGTCTTGATCTTGGCCGCGTCTTTCTTGAGATCGAGCTTCGACGTTTGGGGCGTGACCCACAGCTTGCCTCGGCAGTACAGAGCCTCGTTACCGGCGTTGCGGAGACCAGTGGCATAGACATCCTTGTCATCATCAATGTCGCGGAACTTCGCTCCTCCTCTACCGCCGGGGCCGGAGGCCGGGGCTGCCTGCTTGGCTTCCTGAAAATTCTTCTTCTCGAACCGCTGGACAAAGCCGGCCTGACCTTCGGCCTCTTCGAGACGACCGAGAGCCAACTTGGCCCGATCCGCGCCGGCGGACGAGGCGAGGTCGGCCGGACGATCGGCTTCGTTGGCCAGGAACGACGTGTACGGCGTCAGGATGCCGTGCTTCGTGGAGAGGGCGACCAACTCCTTGATGAGCTCATCGTTCTTTCCGACCAGATCGAGTTCGTCGATGATCTCGCCGATCCGCCGCATGGCCCACAGTTTCTCGACGAACGCGAACGACTCGTCGCCGCTCTTCGCCACGAGGTCGGCGGGGAAGCTGAGCGACTCAATCTTTGTCCCCACGGAACCGGCGATCGTCACCTTTGCGCGGCCGGTCTTCTTGTAGCGACCAACGATCACGAGCTGGTCTCCCTCGAACAGGTCGTTGATCTGCTTGGGGAACATGCGGCTGATCGGTGGCCCGTCCTCGACACGCACGGCGTCGAACTCAAACTTCGCGGTGACATCGGTCAGCACGGGCGAACTGATCCGCGCGTAGAGCCGGCTGACGATGACTTCGATGTCTTCGTCCGGGCGGACATATTCGCTCTGCCCGAAGTTTTCACGCGCGAGTTTATCGAGCAGGCGGCTGTTCACGTCATAGCCCACGCCGAACGTGATGATGCGGGCGCGAACGCTGTTCCGCTGCTTCGTCGCCGCGACGATCTTGGCCTCATTGAGTTCCCCGACGGTCGGCTGGCCGTCGGTCATGAAGATCAGATAGTTGGGATGCGGCGAGTCCTTGAGTTGCGACAGCGCCGTGCCGAGTGCCCCGTCGATGTTCGTCGCGCCGCTGGCGGCCAAACCGGCGATGAAGCCGAGCGCGGCCTTGCGGGTCTCATCGCTGTACGTCTGAAGCTGCGGCCGAAACGATTCGACCACGCTGTCGAAGGCGATGATGTTGAACAGGTCCCCCTCGCGGAGGTTCTCCAACACGAACTTGAGCGCCGCGCGAGCCTGGTCCATCTTCTCGTCGGACATGCTCCCCGACCGGTCCACGACGAACACGACGGTCTTCTTCGGTCGCTCGGCATTCGCGGCCTTGAACTGCGGCGAGGCCAGCAGCAGGAAGAACCCATCCTCCTTGTCCGACGGCCGATAGCTGATGACGCTCGTGCCGACCTTCCCCTGATCGACATCGAAGAAGAGGCGGAAGTCGCCCGCCGGAATCTCGCCGTGGCTGGTGAAGCTGACCGTCGCGTGGTGGCCATCCGGGCGCTTGATCGAGATCGCGTGCGTCGGGCTGTAGACGTTCTTGATCTCGATGCCACTTTCGAGAGCGATCTGGAATTCGATCTTCTCGACGGGGTGCGACGTGTATTTGGCGGTGCTCAGCGGAAACAGGAAGTCGGTCAGACCCTGCGCCTTCCGCAGAACCTGGCTGTAGCCGAGCGTCACCTTGCGTTCGGCACCGGGCGGCACGGGGAAGACGCTCGTTTGAAACATCCCGGTCCCGATCCATTCGAGCAGCGCGGGATCCTGGTTCTTGCGGACGATCGACTCATACACGCGCCGGGCATCTTTCGCGGACAGCAGCTTGGCGGGAACCTCTTTGCCATCGACCATCAGCGTCAGGCGGTCGATCGCCCCGTCATACGGGAGCGGAAAGAGAAAGCTGACTTCGAGCGGCCGGCTCCCCGTGTTGACGAACGACTGCGACACATTGACCCGCGCAACCTGATCGCTGATCCGCGCCTGAACGGCCAGCTCCCGGATCTTGTAACCCTCCTGCGGCGTGGCCGACGGGGAGACCATCGGCCTCGGCAAACCGACCTTCTGCTGTGGATCAACCACCACCAGCAACCCCTGAGCCTGCGCCGCAACCGGCGACAGACAGAACATCAGCGCGATCGCTCCGACAAGAATTCGAGACATGATCGTGTTCTCCTGCGATTCGTGTTTCTCTCTCGTGGCTGCTCGTTCGGTACGCGTTTCCTGACCCCGCCGGACTTCCCGACCGCAAGTCTCCCGCTTTTTGAAAGACCGGACAACTGAAAGAAGTGACTTTGGGCGATCCCTGCATGACTTTCAACGCGTCGATTTCGTCCGATCTGGTGTCTTTCTGAATCAAGAACGACGAACTGTCCCGGACTGGCTTGCCATGTTGACGCATCCCTCAATTGAAAGTTCCCGGCACAAACAGGATGACGAACAAAACGAGCAACTCGTTGCGCGGTGGCTCCCAGTCGTCAATCCTGGTTGACCCACATTCAATGTGCTTCGGAGGAGATGAGCAAGCCTGGATTATTCACCACGGAAAACACGGAAAGTCATGGAAGGGAAGAAGAGCAAGAAGTTGCGTGAAAGCTCCCATCCTGCGCGACAACCACATTGCAAGGTGGCGACATGTTGCAACTCTTCCACTTCCGTGAGTTTCCGTACTACTAACGTTTTGTTTCTTGTCGGCCTGCGCAGTTTCTTCTGCTTCAAAGTAGCCTTCATCGCTCCGCGTGAAGACAGCCGTGCGCGAGTTCGGCGCCAACTGTTGAGCAGGCGTCCACTCACGATCGGCTCACTTCACGCGGAGCGATGAAGGCTACTTTGGTTGCGGCCAACGGCCGCGCCGTGTTTTCCGTGGTTCCTCAGAATAATCCGGGCTAGCGATGCGATGCTTGAGTTGGGCAAGGAGTCCGTCGCGAAGTGCGGAGAACCGGGCGTGAAGGCCGATCTGTTTACCGCCGCGTGGCAGCCGCATCGGTTCTTGAACCCGGCGCGGGCGAAATGCGTGTTGAACCGGCGCTGAGCTTGCTGCGCGAGGCGGCGACGAACACTCGGTCGCTGGTGCGGAGACTCGCGCTGTCA
>JAYTIB010000893.1:0-7676 GCA_043732205.1 Schlesneria sp.
TGGCGGGAAGCGGACGTGGATTGCAAATGAGACTGACTTCCCGCCAATTTCGAAAAACCGAACACCCGACCCCAAGCTGCGCGAGGGATGATCGACCGGGTCGCTGGGCAGGTCAAGTGGAAGGTCAAGACGGGTCTGCCGGTATCGGCTCGTGACTCATCACCAGATTGGAAACCACGTCGGTCTCTGTCGCGTCGGCCACGGACCGGCCCATCAGCCGACGTGTGATCATTTGTTCGAGTCCCTCCGGCGGCGTTTCCCACCAGCAGACTTCGCCCGTTTGAAAACTCGCGAGGGGACGGCCGTCGAGGTACGCCACACGATTCGACGCGGTCCGCGGGATGCGATCGTGTTTCGTGATGATCCCGGCGAGGTTGAGTGGATCGGCGGCGGAAATGACGAGGACTTCCTGCGCGGGGGCTTCGTCGCGCAGTCGCCGCAATTGCTGGATCGTGTCTGTCAGCGCGAACTGTTCGCCTCCCACACCGGTGATGAACCGGCCGCCACGAATCTCGCCGCGCGCTTCCAACCGCCGCAGCACTTGCAAGACTTCGAACCACGACGGCGCGCCGTCCTCGCGCTGCAACAGGTCGCGGAAGACGATCCCCCAGCGGCGGAGCAGTTGCCAGGCCCAGTCTTCGGCGATGCTCGGCGCGGAGCGAGTTGGAGAGGAGAGAGGGGAGGAGGGGGCGAGGGGAGGAGGAGCGGAGGAAACGAACGCGACGCGCAGCGACCAGCGGCCGAGTGCCGTGCGCGTGGTTCGCCGACGTTCGCTGCGATGATGGGCCGCGTGGCGGCCGCGCGGGGGCTTGTCCGCGATCAGGGTTCTCAGCCCGGCAAACCCATCGGCCGTGATCCAGCCGCGCGTCACGAGTTCACCAAGCACATCGTCCAACTGCGACGGCAGCATCTGCGTGGCGGCGAGCAGATCCGCGGTGAACATCGCACCCCGCTCTTGCAGAACTTCACAGACCTGAGCGGCGGGACTGCTCAGTCCGTCCCGATCGGGATGCGGCGCGTTGGCCGTGAGCCACGTCGAATCCTCCCGCAGAAACAGCGAGATCGGTGCGACTTTGGTCAGGCTGGCCATTGGTCGCGCGTGGTCCGGATTGCGCGGCGGCGGAAACAACCGGCCCCAGCCGACTTCACCGGTCAGACACAACTCATCGAGCGCTTCGGGCTGATATTTGTCGATGCGGGCCGGCAGGATTTCCCGTTCCCACGCGACGGCCGGGATATCGAGCCCCTGAAGTTGCGCGATCGCCTCATACAGCCCATTCGGTCCCGCGCGGCGATGCGACGCCATCAGCCCGTGATGCCGCGCGAGGAAGCGAATGAACACGTCGACCGACACCGGCTCGATCTGTTTTCGCAAGCCGTCGAGTGTCAGCCGATGAATCCGCGCCAACAAACGGCGGTGACACCATTCGATCGCATGCGATTCGGCAGTACATGGTGGCGAGCTGACATCGACCGGCGTAAATCGTCCGCGCAGAACGAACCCTTCCCCTTCGAGGGCCTCCAGCGCCGCATCGGCTTGGCTCGTGGTGATCGACAGCCGCGCGGCGGCTTCGACCGTGGTGACCGGACCGCAGACTTCCAACAGTCCGCGCACCACCGCGACGCGCGCGTCGGTCGATTCCCAATCGTGGCGGACTTCCGGCGGGACGGTCACGTGAGGGGTGAGACTTGCTGCCGGAAACATGGCAAGGATCGCGGGGACACGTTCGGTCGCGGTCCATGCTGCGCGCCTGTTGTTCGTGGAAGGGCTGAGTTGCTGGTCCGGCGGAACGTCGTCGACTTCGGAGTCAGTCGCCGGTCGTTGCGGTCCGTCGTACTGAACAACGGTCGCGCGGCCGGCTGTGACCAACTCCTCGAAGAACGATTGCCACTCAACGGCTTCGTCCGTGGGAAGAATGATTCGGCCGAGGAGCGCGTCGTGCAGTTCGTCAGCGTTGCGGATCAGTGGCTGTGCTTCAGCAACAACTTGTCGGATCGCTTCCGGGTCGAGGCGTCCAAGGTCTTCGACACTTTCGACCGACAGCGACCGGCGCGTTGCCACGGCGCGGGCGCGGCGTTCGGCGACTTCGCCGCCGTCGAGGAACGCGTACGGGTTCGCGTTGAGCAACTCATAGCTGAACGGCGACGGCTCGCGCGTGTCGCGAGCCAGCAGTTCGATCTCGCCGCGCTCGATGCGGCCCAGCACCTCCTTCAGCGCGTCGATGTCGTGCGCCTCGTGCAGGCAGTCGTCCATCGTCTGGCGGACGAGCGGATGATCGGGGAGTTCGATGTCTCCCACGACGTTCTCCTGGCAGCCGGTCAGCTTCGGGAAGACCGCGGTCAACAGGTCTTCACTGCGGAACCGCTGCAGTGCGGGCGGCACTTTTTTGCCGTTCCTCGCGCGCAGCACTTGCAATGCGCGGGTCGCGTTCCAGCGCCAACGGTTTTGAAAGATCGGCACCGCCAGCACCGCCTGTTCGAACAGGTGCTGGACGTTGTTCGATGTGAGCATGCCGAACATGCTCTCCAGCGGAAAACTGTGTTGCGGTCCCAGCGACAACACGATGCCGTCGTCGTCAGCGCTGGCTTGCAGTTCGAAGTCGAACGACCGGCAGAAGCGCTTGCGCATCGCCAGACCCCAGGCGCGGGTGATGCGCGTGCCGAACGGAGCGTGGATCACCAACTGCATCCCGCCGCTCTCGTCAAAGAACCGCTCGAAGACGATGCGCCGCTGGGTCGGCAGCAGCCCGATGGCGGCCTGCTGCGCGCGGACGTATTCGACGATCTGATGCGCGGCCGATGGGCCGGAATACGTCTCGTCGATCAGCCACTGCTCTGCGCGGGACGGATCGTCGAGCCGTTGTTCGAGTTCCTCGCGCAAGTGCGAGACTTCGTCGGACAACTCGAAGGTTCGCCCCGGTGCTTCGCCGCGCCAGAAGGGAATGGTGGGTGGCGCGCCGTGGGCGTCGGTCACGAACAGATCGCCACCGCGCAGATACCTGATGCGCCACGAGGTGTTACCCAACAAGAAGATGTCACCCGACTGGCTCTCGGTGCCGAAGTCTTCGTCCACCGAACCGACGACGGTGCGGTCCTCTTCTGTCACCACGCGGATCGCGAAGACTTCGGGGATCGCCCCCGCGTTGCAGGTGGCGGCGATGCGGGCACCGGGCCGGGCGCGCAGCCGGCGGCCGACTTGATCGTGATGCAGATAGACCCGGCTGCGGCCTGATGCATGCGTGATCCCTTCGCTCAGCAGGTGAACGACTCGATCAAAGTCCGCCCGTGACAAGTCCCGATACGGCGCGGCCCGGCGGCAGAGCGCGAACAGTTCGTCGCTGCCGCAGTCGCGTGTGGCCACCTCGGCCACGATCTGCTGTGCCAGCACATCCAGCGGCGCGACGGGGATCGGCACGATGTCCAGCCGTCCGTGATGAATGGCGCGCATCAGCGCCATGCACTCGATCAATTCATCGCGTGTCAGGGCGAACAGCCGTCCCTTGGGAATCAGTCCCAGCGCGTGACCCGAGCGGCCGACGCGCTGCAGGAACGTCGCGATGTTGCGCGACGAGCCGATCTGGATCACGAGGTCGATGTAGCCGATGTCGAGACCCATTTCGAGCGACGCGGTCGCGACCACCGCTTTGAGTTGTCCGCTCTTCAGCCGCCGCTCGGTGTCGTGCCGGTGATCCGCGGCGAGCGACCCGTGATGGCTGCTGATCGCGTCGGCACCGAGCAGTTCGCTCAGTTGGTGCGTCAGCCGCTCGGCCAGCCGCCGCGTGTTGACGAAGATCAGCGTCGCGCGGTGGCTGAGAACCAACTCCACGATCCGTCCGTTGATCTCCGCCCACTGCTCGTGCATGCAGACGGTCCCGAGATCACTCGGCGGAACTTCGATGGCCAGGTCGAGTTCCCGTTGATGGCCGACGTCGATGATGACCGGAAGGCTGATGGGTGAGGGCTGAGGGACAAGGGACGGGGAGATCGATTCGTCATCGTCGTCGAACGGAAGGAGCCCGTCATTCTTGCGGGCTCTCGTCTTGCTCCCGCCCTCAGCCCTCGCCCCTCGCCCCTCGCCCTCCCCAACGAGGAACCGCGCGATCTCCGCGATCGGCCGCTGCGTCGCCGACAGGCCGATCCGTTGCAGGCGCTGCGGGCAGAGTTCCGCCAGCCGCTCCAACGTGAGGGCCAGATGCGAACCCCGTTTGTCGCGGACGAGCGCGTGGATCTCGTCGACGATCACCGTTTCGACGAACCGCAATTTTTCTCGCGCCTTGGGACTGGTCAGCATCAGATACAGCGACTCCGGGGTTGTCACCAGAATGTGCGGCGGACGCTTCACGATCGCCGCGCGCTGCGACGCCGAGGTGTCCCCCGTCCGCAAGCCGGCGCGAATCGGTGCGATCTCGAGTCCCATCTCTTGCGCGACGGCCAGGATCTCGGCAAGCGGCACTTCGAGGTTGCGGTGCATGTCGTTCGACAGCGCGCGCAGCGGCGAGACGTAGACGACGCGGATCTCGTTCGTCAGTGCGCCCGCTTCCGCCAATCGCAACAACCGATCGATGGCCGCCAGAAACGCCGTCAGCGTCTTGCCGCTGCCGGTCGGCGCGGCGATCAACACGTCGCGCCCGGCCGCCAAATGCGGCCAGCCCAACCGCTGCGGTTCCGTCGGCGCGGCGAAGCGCGAACCAAACCACCGCTGAATCGCCGGATGAAACAGGTCCAATCCCATCACTCGTGGAGTGCGGTGATTCACACCGCGTTCCTTTCTTCGTTCGGGGAGAAGAAGGGGTCGGGCGTTCAAATTTCAAAATTGGCCGTGATGGTGTCGCGAGGATGAAAACTCCCTGCGCCGGCCAATTTTGAAATTTGAACGCCCGACCCCAGAACGTCACCGCCACCACTGCCACAGGATACGAATCCCGACCGTACAGTTCGACCGCAGTCGTTGTCGGCCGGGATGGACACGGTTTCGTGACGGAACGTGCAAACTGCCAGAACTCGTCTCGACAGCATCCGCCTCGTCTACGAAACTTCGCCGCCGAGACCCGCCGGAGTGGTCTCGCAATCGATTGGACATTTGTCAGGTGCGTACACAGGGTGACATGGTGAGTCGGTTCGAATTGGATCATTGGGACGACGGCAAACTGGTGGTGAACCATGCGTTCGCCAATCTGCTGCGCCGTCAGCAGTGGACGACGTTTGGCGTGATCTGCGCGCGCACCGCCGAGGCGGCGGTGGCCAAGAATCTGCGGACCGATCGCGTCACGCTGCGATTCACTTTGGATGATGCCGGTCACGCGCGGACGTTCTACATCAAGCGGCACGGACGGTCCGCGTGGAAGGAGTACATCAAGCCGCTGCTGAGCCTGCGGTGGCCGATCCTCGGCGCGCGGAACGAATGGAACGCGCTGCTGGCGTTTCATGAGGCAGAACTGCCGACGATGACTCCTGTCGCGTTTGGACAGTGTGGCACGAACTCGTTCCTGATCACCGAGGCGTTGGAGAACTGCACGAAGCTCTCCGAATTGACGCGGGATTCGGACTCGAAATCGGCGATGCGAGAAGAGCGTCCGATGGTCGACGCGAATCGTCCGCACGATGTCGTCCCGCTGTCGGCGGCCGACGATCGATCCGCGCCGCACCCGGTTCCGAATCGCCGTGAACTCGTCGAGCGCGTCGCCCAGACGACTCAGCGCATGCACCGGGCCGGGTTGCATCACCAAGACTACTATCTCGGACATCTCTTGCTGCCGAATCCGGCGGCGACAGGTGAGGCACCGGATCGAATCTACGTGATCGACCTCGGTCGGGTCCGCCAGCAGCGACCGTTGTCGAGGCGCTGGATCGTCAAGGATCTGGCCCAGTTGAACTACTCGGCGCGCGATGCGAGTTTGACCGAGCGCGTCCGGTTCTTGCGCGAGTATCTCGGTCGCAAGATCGGTCCCGCCGACAAGAGGCTGATCGCAAACATCGCCGCCAAGACGGCCGCCATCGCCCGGCACTCGCGCAAGAACAGCCTGTAGCCCGGCTGATTCACCACGAAAAACACGAAAAACGCGAAAGTGAAGAAGAGACGCGAGTTCTGATCCCAAGTGACCGCAAGGGATCGACGCGCGATGTCTTGCGATGCTCTGACCGTAACGCTCTTCATTTTCGTGTCTTTCGAGTATTTCGTGGTTCCCCATGAATTATCCGGGCTAGCGCGTTCCGGCTGATGGACACAACGCCCTCTTCGCTTGCGCTTCAGGCTTTGATTCGACACACTGTTGCCGACCCCGCGCTCCCCTGCATCCCCACTGAGACCGCTGTCGTGACGCTGACCCCGCTTGTGCTTGCCCTGGCCAGTTATCTGGCCGGTTCCATTCCGTTTGGCCTGATGATTGGACGGGTGGTGAAGGGGATTGACCTGCGCGACCACGGCAGCGGGAACATCGGGGCCACCAATGCCGGACGGGTGCTCGGCACGAAGTGGGGGCTGATCTGTTTGGTGCTGGATGCCCTCAAGGGGTTCCTGCCCGTGGCGCTGTTTCCCGGTTGGATCTGTGGGGCCGACTCGGCGCTCGACGATCTGGCCGTGTTGGCGGGTGTGGCGACGATCGTCGGGCACATGTTTCCCTGCTGGCTCGGCTTTCGGGGCGGCAAGGGGGTCGCGACGTCGCTGGGGGTGGTCGCGGTGCTCAGTCCGTGGGGACTGCTGGTCGGAGCGGTGGCGTTCTTCAGCACGTTCGCGATTTTCCGGATCGTGTCGCTCAGTTCGATCCTCGCGGCCGTCGGCTTTGGACTGTTCTACCTGACGCCGTACTCACAGCACTCGACGAGTCTGGGGCTGTTCAGCGCGGCGGTGCCGCTGTTGATCGTGATCCAGCATCGCTCGAACGTGAAGCGGCTGCTGCGCGGCGAAGAGCCCCGTCTTGGTGCCAAGCCGGAGTCGGCGGCGCAGCCCGACGCGGCTCAAGAATCGTCCGCGCCGTAACGCGAGCGGCAAGTTCCAATTGACCCGCCACCGAGTTCACCTCGGTGGTTTAACGGCCTTTGCGCTACTCATGAACTCCGGCAAACCAGTAGTGCAACAGCCGTCGAGCCACTGGGACAAGCCCAGTGGCGGGGATGCCAACACCTGACGTTGGCCTACCGCGCCGGTGCCGGATCAAACGCGCTGATCTGCGCGGGTTCCGTGTAGCCGGCGGGTTGCACACCCTGATTGACATTCGGTGGAGTGCGCGACGGGCCCGCCATCTGGGCCTTGCCGCCGTGACGCTGCTGATGCACGGTCAGCAGCAGGCTTTGGGCCTGGGCGAGATCCGGCTTCAGCGCGATCGCCTTTTGCAGATGCACTTCGGCCGCCACCAGGTTTCCCTGTTCGTGCAGGATGTACGCCAGGTTGTACTGGGCCTCCGCCGCGCCGACCGCCTCGGTGAAGCTCGTCAGGGCCGACGTCAGGTCGCCCAACTTCGCTTGAACGTAACCAAGATGATACGCGCAGGCCGGGTCGTAGGGTGCGAGCAGGCGGGCCGACTTCATCTGTTCCAGCGCGAGCGTCCAATCGCCGCGGGCCGAGTAATACTGGCCGAGCGACACCATAATCTGCGGATCCTTCGGCGCGAGCTTCCGGGCTTTGATCAATCGCTTTTCGGCGTCGTCCATCCGGCCGAGTGCGATGTCGAGCCGGGCCA
>JAYTIB010000894.1:0-2910 GCA_043732205.1 Schlesneria sp.
GACCTCTTGGCCGTGCCCGGCTGTGAGGTGTCGACGACTCTTGATCGCCGGTTGTTCGACGCGCCGGATCATCGAGCGCGAGACTCGTTCATTGTCCAGCCGATCGACGACCCGGACGCCGAGCGAACCGCCTTCGATCAACACACCACCGCAGCCGATGCCACGCTGGTGATCGCCCCGGAGACCGACGGCGTTCTCGCGCGGCGCGTTCAACGAGTGCAAGACCTCGGGGCGCGCGCTCTGAATTGCCTGCCCGCCGCCATCGACATTTGCGGTGACAAGTTGCTGCTGGCCGATCATCTGACGACGCGCGGCATCGCCACGATTCCGACACGACCGGCACCTGCGGACGGAGGCGAACCCTGGGAGTTGTTCGGAACTTCGTGCGTCATCAAGCCGCGCGACGGCGCAGGCTCTTGGCTGACGTTTGCGATCCCGTTCCGCGACTCCAGCGCATGGAGACACGCCCTCAACGAGTTTGCAACCGCCGGAGCGTCGGACCGCGCGATCATTCAACCCTGGATCGCCGGCCGGGCATTGTCCGTTGGTTGTCTCTGCGATCATTCAGGGCAAATCGAAATGTTCCCGATCGCCGACCAACACCTGGTCGGCAACCACTTTCAATACGAGGGCGGACGCATCCCGGCAGACATTCCCCCGCCGACGGTCGCGGCCATCGGGCAACTTGTGCGAACCACGTGCGGCACGATCACCGGACTGCGGGGATACATCGGCATCGACCTGCTGCTGCCCGACTCCGATCCGCGTTCGCCGTTGATCGTGGAGATCAACCCGCGACTGACAACGTCCTACGTGGGATACCGCCAACTGTGTCACGACAACATCGCCGAGCGGCTGCTTCCGGGAGCAGACCGACCGCAGACGGAGCCGTTGCGGTGGCAACGCGAATCCGTCAGTTTTCACGCCGACGGCCGCGAGGATCAGTTGCCAACGCGAGAGAGCCGGAGTTGTCAGTCAGGTCGATGACACGTTGTCATCCAGCCCCAACGACCAAGCTCACCTGCCGGCGGGGCACCAGTGAGCCACGCCTCTGGGACAGCCTACATGCCCCGCCGGTCAGGTGCAGCGCCTGGTTCGGCGTCTTGGGACTCGGCAATGCGCCGAGCCGCGAGTGATGTCCCGTCCGGCAATCCACCCCAAGACTTTCCCGTCCAGTGCCACATCTCATTGATGCGGAGTTCTCTCGCTGGCCCGAACTCCGGCTCCGGGACCAAGCCGCCGGAGACGTAGAGCAGGTTCGTCGTCCGGACGCGGCCGGTGACGACCCCCTCCTCGACCTTCGCAGCGGAAACGATCTGAATCTCCCTGCGGATATCGCGGGCGATGAACCGTGAAAGAGTTCTCCCTTCCCGATACCAGCGGCGGCGAAGCCAGTTCCGAACGCGTTTGAACATCCGTCGCGCCTCCGCCGCCGAACTAATGTTCATCCGCGATGCATCGCGGATATTGTTTTTATCCCACGATGGCGGTCGTTCGTCACCCATCGCGGATATCACGATACTGGCAGAATGGTGCTTCGCAAGATTGAAATTGGTTGTGGGGGCCAACTCGATCGGTGCTCGCAATGTGGCGCGGCCGGCGCGATTGGAAGAGTTTGAAACGCAGAGAGCGCGGAGGACTCAGAGAATGAACCGCTCCGCGATCTCTGCGCCCTCCGCGTTTCTGCTCCGTTGCTTGCTCCGCTACTTCGCGACCGAGAACTTGTGGACCGTGGTCTGCGTGTAGGTCTGGCCGGGGTCAAGGCGGGTGGTGGGAAACTCGGGACGGTTCGGGGAGTCGGGGAAGTGTTGGGTTTCCAGGCAGAAGGCTCCGTGCTTGGGGGCGTTGCCGGTCTGCGGTGTCCCTTCCAGGAAGTTGCCGGTGTAGAACTGGATGCCAGGTTCGGTCGTCAGGATTTCCATCACGCGGCCGGATTTGGGTTCGACGATTGTTGCGGCGGGACGCAGTTCGCCGGCTTTGCCATCGACGACGTAGCAGTGGTCGTAGCCGCCGCCTCCGTTGACCGGTTGATCAAGTCGCTCGCCCATCGTGTGCGGCTTCAGGAAGTCCATGCAGGTGCCTTCGACCGTGGCCAGTTTTCCGGTGGGGATGCCTGTCTTATCGACCGGCAGGTACTTCGAGCAGTTCAGGGTCAGTTCGTGGTCGACGATCAAACCGCTGCCGGCACCGGCCAGGTTCCAATAGGCATGGTTCGTCAGGTTCAGGACCGTCGGCTTGTCGGTCGTGGCCTTGTAGTCGATGCGGAGTTCGTTGGCGTCCGTGAGAGTGTAGGTGATGACCGTCGTCAGCGTACCGGGGTAGCCTTCCTCGCCGTCCTCGCTGACATAGGTGAACTTCACACCCGCCTGCTTTTCGTCTTCAAACGGTTCGGCCTTCCAGAGCTTCTTCATGAAGCCCTCTTTGCCGCCGTGCAGGCTGTTGGGTCCGTTGTTCAGGAAGAGCGAGTACTCGGTCCCTTCGAGCGGGAACTTGCCGCCGGCGATGCGGTTGGCGTACCGGCCGCAGGCACCGCCAAAGTACGGGGCGTTTTCGAGATACCCTTCGAGATCGGGATGGCTGAGCGTGACGTTGGCCAACTGCCCGTCGCGGTCGGGAACCTCGACCGCGGTGATGATCGCGCCCAGGTCGATCAGGCTGACCTTCATTCCCGAGTGGTTGCGGAGGCCGAACAGAGAGACTTCCTCGTCGGCCGCAGTCTGGCCGTACGGTTCGTGTTGCACAGTGAGCATGTTCTTTTCCGTGGTGTCGGGTTTGGCGGTCGCCGATTTGGTGGTCTTGATCGTGGGAACGCCCGGCGTGGGCTTGGGAATCCGGCCGCAACCGATCAGGGCCGCGCAGCATCCCACCAGCAGTCCGGCGAACAGCCGCTGTCGCAACAGTGATTTCATG
>JAYTIB010000895.1:0-2900 GCA_043732205.1 Schlesneria sp.
TCCGATTCGACGAATACGGGATGGCGCAATGCCTCGTTCCGCGGCTTTGCCGACTACATGCAAACACCGGCCTTCGGAGAGGCTTTGGAAAAGCTCCTCAAACTGGCGGAACAGAAACCGACGGCCATCATGTGTGCTGAGGCAGTTCCTTGGCGCTGCCATCGTTCACTGATTGCCGACGCGCTCACCGTACGCGGTTACGAGGTTCGAGACATCATGAGCGTCACAAGTGCCAAGCCGCACGCCCTCATGCCAATGGCCAGAGTTCACGGTCAACAAGTGACCTATCCGGGTTGACTTGGATAAATTAACGGAACATTTCACAATTGCAGGGGGAGAGAACGATGAACTACGTAAGCTGTTTGGGATTGGCCCTGTCTGTGATTGGTCTGCTGAGTCTGGGAGCTTCCGGACCGGGATATCGTTGGGGCTGCTGGGGGTACAAAACCGGGATCAGTTTAGTGAAGTACGCGGGCTTCATCAGTCTGGCGGCCGTGGTGGTGTGCCTCGTCG
Source organism: Schlesneria sp. (assembly GCA_043732205.1). Lineage (GTDB taxonomy): Bacteria > Planctomycetota > Planctomycetia > Planctomycetales > Planctomycetaceae > Schlesneria. The sequence goes on from JAYTIB010000895.1 coordinate 514, forward strand.
GTTTGGCACTTTGGTATTGGGAAGTTGTTCCCCAAGAAAGGAATCACGCGCTCATCGGCCTGGTCATCGGCGGTTGTGTGCTGGGATTGACGCTGAATTGGAAATACACCTTGGACAGCCTGCCGTACATCCACGACATCACGACCGACACCGAGAATCCGCCGCTGTTCGTGGCCGTCCTGCCGCTGCGCGCCGGCACTGAAAACCCCGCCGAGTACGGTGGGCCGGAACTCGCCAGGCAACAGCAAGACGCCTATCCGGATCTCCAGCCAGGCTCGGTGAGCAGTCCGCCCGAAGCGGTCTTTCCCCGAGCGTTGCAAGCGGCGAAGGACATGGGCTGGAAGATCGTGGACTCCGATCCCCAGTCGTTGCGGATCGAGGCGACCGACACCACCTGTTGGTTCGGCTTCAAGGATGATGTCGTCGTGCGACTCGCTCCCTCACCGACGGGGACTCGCATTGATGTGAGATCGGTCTCGCGCGTGGGTAAGAGCGATCTCGGCACCAATGCCCGTCGCATCAAGGCATACCTGGCACGAATGAAGTAGGCGCACGTTTCACACCTGCGGGGAGAGACTGAGAGATCGTGGCCAGAGTTCATCCAGTTCCGATGTGGCAACGCGCCGTGATCCTGCTGACCGGTACGGTCGTGGGACTGGTGATCGTGCTGGGCTTGCAGTGGGGGCGTCCGGTTCTCATTCCCATTGCGTTGGCCGTGCTCTTGACCTTCTTGTTGAACCCCATCGTCAGGATTTTGCAGCGGCGAGGTCTCGGGCGAGTTTTCTCGGTGATGGTGGCGGTCTCGACGGCGGGCATCGTCTTGATGTGCCTGGGCGGAATGGTGACTCGGCAGGTGGCGGGCATGCTGGCGGAGCTTCCGCAAAACACGGCCAACATCAAGGCGAAGGTGCAGACGCTGCGCCGGTTGGGTTCCGGCCCTCTCGCCGATCAATTCGGGCAGATGATTGAGGAGATCAGTCAGGAAATTCAACGACCTTCCAATAGAAAGCCTTCGGCACTGGAAGATGGGACAGAACTCGCGCGTGTCTTCACGGAGTCTCCTGCGGAAGCGGTCCGCTATCGAACGGAGTCCACTCCCTGGCTGAGTCTCACGGGCTATCTCGGCTCGGCGTTTGAAGTTCTCGCCACGCTGGCTTTCGCGCTGGTGCTGCTCGTGTTTTTTCTTCTCGGACGCGAGGACTTGCGCGACCGTGTCGTGTTGCTGGCCGGTAAGGCACGGCTGGCCCTCACGAGCAAAGCGTTGGAAGATGTCACCGATCGGATCAGCCGTTACATCGTGATGGTGGCCCTGGTCAACGGCGGTTTCGGAGTCTTGCTGACAGCCGGATTGCTCTTGCTCCAGGTGCCCTATGCTCTTTTATGGGGCTTCCTCGCGGCCGGGTTGCGATTCATCCCCTACATCGGCCCGTGGATCGGTGCCGTGTTTCCGATCATCATGAGCCTCGCGATCTCCGAGGGTTGGGGGCAGCCGCTGGCGGTGTTCGGCTACGTCATGGTGCTGGAGTTGATCAGCAACAATGTGGTCGAGCCCTTGGTCTTCGGACACAGCACCGGCGTTTCGCCCACGGCTCTCTTGGTCTCGGCGGCGTTTTGGCTGTATCTCTGGGGGCCGTTCGGCTTGGTGTTGTCGGCACCGTTCGCGGTCTGTCTGGTCGTGCTCGGCAAGAACATCCCGCAGCTTGGTTTCCTGAATCTGCTGATGGGCGACGTACCGGCGCTCCGTGCGCACGTGGGACTTTACCAACGCCTGATGCTGGGGGATGAGCACGAAGCGGCCACGCTCGTCCTCCAGCGCATGAAGAGGTCTCCCTCCGATGAAGTCTACGATGAGCTTCTGGTCCCGGCGCTGAACTGTGCCAAGCGGGATGTTCAACGGGACTACTTGACTGATGACGACCAGCGAACAGTCCTGGAGGGAATGCGAGAATCTTTGCGTCAGACCGACGAGTTTCTTCGGACAGCGGCTGCTTCCCAGGAGGATCAGCAGGATCGCACACCGGATAACCAGGGCGCGGTCTCTCCTCCGGCGATCAAGCCCGCCAAGATTCTCGGCTGTCCGGCCACGGACGACACGGACTGCGTGGGGCTGGAGATGCTGCGGCAGCTTCTTGACCCGACTCGCTGGGACTTGGAAGTGACGGCGCTGGAGACGCTGACATCAGAGCTGGCGGCCCGCATTGCCGATGATCCTCCCGCCATCCTCTGCATCGCGTCACTGCCACCGGGTGGGCTGTCACACGCACGCTACTTGTGCAAGCGGCTGCGAGACGCCTCGCCCGAAATCGAGATCATTGTGGGGCGATGGGGCCAACAGCGCAACGGCAAGATGGACCGAGAACGACTCGAACAAGCCGGAGCCAGTTTCG
>JAYTIB010000896.1:0-7646 GCA_043732205.1 Schlesneria sp.
CTGGGTCAAAGCCGGACGCGCCGAAGAACTCTTTCATCAAACAACTTGCGTCACACCGACACTCGCGATTTAATCCCAACGTTTGAAGAATCCGCCCGACTGTTCCTCTCATTCGGCCAATTGTGAAACTTGACGCTCAGATCCAACCTTCGGCCATGCGGCATCTTATCCCGTCACGCGACGTCGAGTGTGGCACGCCCTGAGTCTTCGATGGGCATGGCCCTCCCAACGGAAACCACGTTCTCCCTCAACTCCCACGCCCTTCCCAAAGCGTCAGGGCGTGCCACACTTGTCACTTCTTCTTTGGTCGTGCCACCCCGCCGCCCACAGCCAATTCTAGCGAGCCGCCGTCTAAGCAGTCTCTGAAAGTGAGCAAAGCACTCAAGCCCAGCCGCCAGCCGCGCCGACGATGATTCCTTACCAGTTTCTGGCCTTTGCCTCTATGCATACGGCACGGCTCGCAAGTGCCAACGAGCATGCTTGAACTTACCACGCTGACGGATTTCCAACGTAATCGACTGCGGAGCCCCTCTTCCAACAAAATGAAAATAGATCGTTACGTCGTGCGTTTCGCCGGGCTCCAAAACCTTGGGCAATCCCAATTCGTCTGCTACGACGTTCGCGTCCTGATAGTCATCGAAGGCAGCAAAATGCCGCCTCATGAAATCCAAACGCTGCGGAGTTTTCCAGATATTCTCAAATCGAAGCCGCACACAGATCACACTTTCTTCTGTCTGCTTGCCACTATTCAAAGTTGCAACTGCCGCGCGTTGCAACCGCACGAACTGCATCAGATCAGTCGCTGGCTCATCGTCGCCGTCATCGACGATTGATTCTGGTGGTTTGTTAACACTGCCATGAAAATAGAAACGATCGTCGAATTTCCATTTCTCATCCTTCGGGTTGAGCGGAATGATCGGCACCCGAGCATATTCAGGCCACTTGTAATCTGGGACTTCGGGACCGTTTGGTTTGGTTGGTTGGCGTTCCGCCTTGGCGTCTGATTTGGCGGGTTGGAGTTCCGTCCCAGATTGGTGGGGTAGACTCCAACCAATAACGAATCCAGCGACAAAGAACACAAGTCCACTGCACACAAGCATGGGCCAGTTCATTCGTGGCTTTGAGGTCGGGAGGCTATCCAATTGCTTGCAGAGAAGTGCCACATCGCTTTCAAAATACTGTTCGGAGCGAAGCTCGAACCACTGGAACTCATGAAGCCGCTGCAAATCGCCGGGCAATGATTCCTTTGCCGGCATCTGCATTCCCTCGACCAATATAGGAATAATCGGGATCCCAAGATCGAGTGCGGTTAGGATTTCGTTCCTGACGAAGTCATCAGGATTGTCAATGCGCCGACAATCCTCTTGATCGCGAACTTCGAACCATTGGTTTCCAATTACTGCGACGAGTGCATCACAAGCATTGAGCTTGGCAATGAGTTGCCGCCGCCATTTTTCACCGGAGCCAATGCTTTTGGAATCAAAGAATACGTTGGACCGCCCAAAACGTGTCGCCAGATAGTCGGCAATCAGTCTTGATAGATCCTTCGTGTCGTCGCGCCGATATGAAACGAAGATTTTCACAGTGTCGAATCCGTATTTGTGTCGAGGAAATCTTGGTAACGCTGCCACAGGGAATGATATGGTTTCAGACTTGTGTTTTCGGGACTTTAACAATGACAACGGGGGCTTTTCGCCTGGGAACCTCCGCAAAATGTCGTATTGAACGCAGATTTGTCAACCGGCCGGACGCTTTTGAACATGGCGTTGCCGCCCATCCCTGCCACTGGCGAGGAGCTTCGCTCGCCAGTGTTCTTCAAAGAACACTGGCGGCTCAAAGCAGCCGCCAGTCGCACCCAGCATTCAAGATTCATCGCTCATCTACTCTGAGCAACAGTGGTACAGGTACGGCACTCCACCACGATCAGGACAAGAGTTCACGAATCGTCTGCCGGTCGTCGAGCAAGTATTGCGGGCGTCCATTGAAATCAGGGAGTTTGATGTCGAGGTCGATGCCAAGGACGTGGTAGATCGTGCTCATGATGTTTTGGAAGCTGATCTGGCCGTTGATCGAGCGTTCGGCACGCGAGTCGGTTTCGCCGATGACCTGGCCCATCGTCAGTCCGCCGCCGAAGAACAGGGCACAGCCGGCGTCGGCCCAGTGTTCTCGGCCGGGGCCGAGCGGCGAGATCTTTGGCGTGCGACCGAACTCGCCGAGGACCACGACCAGCACATCGTCACTCAGGCCACGCTCGTGCAGGTCGGTGACGAGGGCGGTGATGCTCATGTCGATCAGCGGCATCAGACACTTCAGAGCGAAGAAGATGTCGCCGTCGGCACTGCTGTGATGGTCCCAGTCTCCGGCGTGCAGCGTCACCACGCGCACGCCCGCCTCGACCAGGCGGCGAGCCATCAGGAACGGCTTCCCGTTCCAGTCGTACATGTACTGCTTCGCGGTTTGATGCGGATACTTTCCGGCTTTGTGGCCGTAACGAGCGAGCGTTTCGGGCGATTCATTGGTGAGGTCGAACGCCTCACGCACCTTCGGCGACGCGATCATCTCCAACGCCTGAGCCTGAAACCGGTCGAGGCCACCGAACGAAGAAGCGTCGCGCCGATCGAGTTCGCGGTGCAGGTTATCGAACGCGGCGAGCAGTGCCTTGCGGTTCTCCAACTGCTCCAGGTTCTTCACCGGGGCGAGGTCGCTGAGCGATTCCTTGAACGGGCGGAACGGCGCGTGACCGGCTCCGGCGTAGTGCGGCTTTTCGTAGTCGAACAGATCGGACGCTTCGCTCAGGCTGACGTACGACGGCAGCGCGAGCTGCGTCGGCGCCAGCCGGCTGACGATCGACCCAAACGCCGGCCGCTTGCCTGCTTTTCGCGGCAGCCCGGTGTAGACCTCGCTCAGATAGTGATCGTTCTCGACCGAGCGAATGCCCCGCACCAGCGCGGCCCGGTCCAGCAGCGCGGCCTGCCGGGGCATGTGCTCGCAGATTTGCACGCCGGGCAGTTTCGTGGCGATGGGCGAGAACGGCCCGCGATACTCGGCCGGAGCCTGCGGCTTCAAGTCCCACATGTCGATGTGCGACGGCCCACCGTTGAGCACGACATAGATGACCGACTTCGGTCGCTTGGGTGTGTTGGCAACAGCCTCGTGACGCAACAAGTCGGCCAGAGTCAGCCCGCCGAGTCCCAGGGCACCGACGCGCAACAACTCGCGCCGGCTCAGTCCGCTTGATCGCGTCGGATCTCGATTCGCAAGACTCAGCATCGTCGGACTCCACAGCTCAACCACGATCACCGATGGCGAGCATAGCAGACAGAGCCGCCGATGGAACACGGATCAAACACGGATTGCGGAGGAAACTGGACGGCGGCACTTCATCGCCAATCAGCGAGGTGTGGAAGTCGCATCGAGAAATGAAACCGGTGATGAATTCCCGCAGTCCGGAGTCAATCTGGCTGGGCGGGGCGCAGGGATTCCTTGAGGGCGAAGTCAACTTTCAGAAAGACTTCCGCCAAGGGAAGTGTGACTCCGATCGAGAGGAGATTAACGGATTCCTCAAGGCCATTCACGACCGCCAGGTTCCACGTGCCGTCGTCGTTTCGCAGGAATCGCTCGATCCGAGGGGCGTCCTGGGAGACCAGGACGTACTCACGGAGCGACTCCAAACGGCGGTACTGGTCGAACTTCATTCCGCGATCATAAGCCTCGGTGGAAGGAGACAGGACTTCCACGATCAACGTGGGATTGAGCACAGTGTCGTTTTGTTCGTCATCAAATTCCAAGTCTCCGCAGATCACGCTCGCGTCCGGATAAGTGTAGAGATTGGTTTCGGGAACCCGGATTCGCAGATCGCTGTCGTACGGCGTACAGGGCTGGTTCTGCAGCCGCAGATTCAGTTGCGTCAGGACATTGGTCTTGATGCGGCTGTGTCGCGGCGACCCGCCGGCCATCGCAAAGATTTCTCCCGCATAGTACTCGCTGCGATACGGAGCCTGACGTTCAATCGCCAAGTATTCGTCTGGAGACAGAACCGACGCTCGTTGAGGCAATCCCATTTCAAATCCTCGTTCCGAACGGTTGGTGGGTGGGGTCAGCATAACCCGGTTGATGGATGGATGCATCAAAGCCTGACACGCAAGCCGGGGTTCTCGCGCGACATTCATGGTGGCCCGCGACGGTTCGCGCAGAGGCAATGAGTGCAGCCGAAAAAGGATGCGGAAATGAACGCGGTGGTGAATCCCCGCACTCGAAAGCGTCCCTTTGTAGCGGCCAGTCGGCCCGCCACGGTATAAACGCCCGCCGATTGATGCGTCCCGTGGCGAGAGCGGGGCTCGAACATTCTTACGAGGTGACATGATGAAGTTGTCGACGATTGTCGCTGTGACGTTGGTGCTGGCGGGGACCGGGGTTTCGTTCGCGGAAAACTGGCCCTGTTGGCGCGGGCCGCGCGGGGATGGGACGAGCCTCGAAGCCAACGTGCCGCTGAAGTGGGACGCGACTACGAACGAGAACGTCGCGTGGAAAGTGGCCGTTCCGTATGGTGGACATTCATCGCCCGTTGTCTGGGGCGACCGGATCTTCCTGACCGGGGCCGATGAAGCGCGGGCTCGGCGGATGCTGATGGCGTTTGATCGGCGCACCGGCGAGCTGCTGTGGGAGACCGACGTCGAGGAGGCGCCGCTGGAAAGGAAGCACAAGCTCAACAGTTGGGCTTCCGGCACGCCGACGACCGACGGCAATCTGGTCTACGTCACGTTCCTCGACGAAAAGGAAATGCTCGTGGCGGCGTACGACATGGACGGGCACGCGAAGTGGAAGGTGAAGCCGGGCGTGTTTTCGAGCGTGCATGGCTATTGCAGTTGCCCGGTGTTGTTCGAGCAGACAGTCATCGTCAACGGCGACCACGACGGCGATGCCTACCTGGTGGCGCTCGAGCGCGAGACCGGCAAGACCGTTTGGAAGACCCCGCGTGAGAACCGGACCCGCAGCTACTGCACGCCGATTATTCGGGAACTCGGCGGCCGGACGCAGATGATTCTGTCGGGAAGCAAGTGCATCGCCAGCTACGATCCGCGAAACGGCAAGCGGCACTGGATTCTCGACGGTCCGACCGAGCAGTTCGTCGCTTCACCCGTCGAGAACAAGGGGCTGATCTTCATCACGGGCGGATACCCCGATTTGCACATCCTGGCGATCGACCCGACCGGTTCCGAGAAGATCACCGAGTCGAGCCATGTGAAGTGGCATCATCTCAACAAGGGAGTGTCGTACGTGCCGTCGCCGGTCGCCGCGAACGATTACTTCTTCTGCGTGTCAGACGGAGGAATTGCCAGTTGCTACGACGCCATCACCGGCGAAGTGAAGTGGCAGAATCGTCTCGGCCGGCACCACAGCGGTTCGCTGGTCGCGGCGGGTGGCCGTGTCTATTTCCTCGACGACGACGGGATCACGCACGTGCTGAACGCCGGCCCGAACTTCGAAGTCCTCGCCACGAACAAGCTCGGCGAAGAGGCGTATTCCTCCCCGGCGATCAACAACGGCCAGATCCTGATCCGCGGCGAGAAACATCTGTTTTGCATCGGCACCGTCAAGCAGTCGGCACTTCCATAGCGGAAGTCGTGTCACTTGGCGAAGTCTTTCGGTGAGCTTCGGCGGTGACCTTCCGTCTGGTTACTTGCCCAGCTTCGCCTTGAACTGCTTCCGCATGTCGGCCCAGCTTTTGTCATCGGCTTCCTTGTTGTACTTCAGGCCGTCGATGCCGTGACTGTCCGCCTCGGGGACGGTGAAGCTGTGGCGCGCACCGGGGTACGAAATGAACTCGTACTTCGCGGCCCCCTTGTCCAGCGCTTCGCGGAACGACTTGATGGCCGCGGCCGGAATGAAAGTGTCGTCGGCTCTCCGGCTTGTTGGACCGGCACAAAGTTGGAAGAGGAGACCTGCGGTCATGCGTTTCGGCGGGGCCAGGAGACCCGCGCCGAACGGGGCGGGAGGACGATCGGCCTACCTCTCGCGGAGCGAGAGGGCTACATTCGTTCCGGCCCGATCCCACGCGGGCGCTGCGTGACCCTCACGGAAAGACCGACATGGCCAATCCAGAACACGTCGAGATCGTCAAGAAAGGCAAGGCTGCGATCCTCGCCTGGCGCGCGGAAAACTTCAACACGAAGCTCGATCTCTCCGGAGGCAACTTGAGCGGAGTTAATCTAAGTGGAGTTAATTTGAGCGGAGCCGATCTAACAAGTTCATCATTAGTTGATGCCAACCTCAGTCACGCGAATTTGAGTGGTGCCGTATTGAAAATGACGGATCTCCGGATGGTCAATCTGACCTGCGCCAATTTAAGCGGGGCCAATCTAACAGCGGCGGACTTGCGCGAGGCCATTTTGTGCGAGGCTAATTTGTTCGCGGCTGATCTGCACTCGGCCAATTTGAGCCTTGCCGATCTTTGTGACGCTGAACTTAGCGCCGTCTCTTTCAACAGCACAAAGCTGTGCGGCGCCAATTTTGAAGGAACGAAGTTGGGACACGCCTGTTTTACCGAAGTAGATCTCTCGGAAGTGAAGGGGTTGGAATCGGTTAACCACTATGGCCCATGCAGCATCGGCATCGACACGCTCTACAAGTTCCAAGGGAAGATTCCGGGAGCATTCCTGCGGGGCTGCGGTGTACCAGAGGATTTGATCGCGTACCTCCCGTCGCTCATCGGGGCGATGGAGCCGATTCAGTTTCAATCGTGCTTCATCAGCTACAGCAGCAAGGACGATGAGTTCGCGCGGCGGCTGTATGACAAGATGCGCGGCGAGAAGCTGCGGGTCTGGTTTGACCAGGAAGACATGCAGGGAGGCAAGAAGGTCATGGAGCAGATCGACCGGGCGATCCAGGTGAACGACCGGCTGTTACTCGTCCTCTCGGACAGCAGTCTGAAGAGCGAGTGGGTGAAGACCGAAATCCGTAAGGCGCGCAAGGTCGAACGGAGCGACGGCCGCCGCAAGCTGTTCCCGATCCGGCTGGTGAGTGTCAGCCGTCTGGAGAAATGGAAGTGCTTCGCCACGGACCCCGACGAAGACCTCGCCGCCGAAGTCCGGGCGTATCACATCCCCGACTTCTCGAACTGGAAAGACCACGACGCCTTCGAGGCCGCCTTCGCCGACCTGCTCCGCGACCTGCGGGCCGAGGCGTAACGGCGACCGGCAAGAAATCTCTGACGCAGGTATCGTCCTCCCAATTTGCAATTTGCACTTTTCAATTTGCAATTCGCAATCACCCCAACCGAGGAAACCCGCCATGACCGCTCATCCCAACCGGCGCGAGTTCTTGGAACTGACCTCGGCCGGACTGTTGGCCGGCACGGCTTGGAACCCGGCCTCCGCGGCTCCGAAGGGTGCGAACGACAAACTGGTCGTCGGTCTGATCGGTTGTGGAGGCCGCGGTGTTCACGATGCGGGGCTGTTTCGGCAGACGTCCAACGTGGAGGTCGCGTATGTCAGCGATGTCGACGATGCCCGCCGGGCCGCCGCTGCGAAGTCGTTGAACGTGAAGCCGGAAAACGCCGTCGCCGATTTGCGGCGGATCCTCGACGACAAGTCGGTCGACGCCGTGGTCATCGCCACCCCCGATCACTGGCACTCGATCGCCGCGAT
>JAYTIB010000897.1:0-2896 GCA_043732205.1 Schlesneria sp.
GAGGCCGGCTCCGAGCGGCGCAGTCAGGTGAATGAGATCTACCTCTCCAAGCTGCGCCACCATTTCCGACACGGCACGACGTCATCGGCAATGTCGAAATGGATTCCGACATCGCTCCGCGAATTTGCCGCCCACCGGCTGATGAGCTCGCGCTGGTTCACGCGGCGGGTGCTGCTGGATCAATGGTTCCTGCACCGGTGACGGTTGACGATGTCAGTTGATGTTCGTCCGGCAGTCGGTCGGTCAGCACGCAGGAATTGACGTGCCCGTAGGACGGATTTCCAATCCGTCCTTCAATGCCGGACGGACTGGAAATCCGTCCCACGTCGCTCGCTCTACGTCCCACGTCGCTCAGAGACAGGTCATTTCACGAGCAGGACCGGACACTGGCACAGCACCGAAACTTGGTAGCTCAACGTCGCCCAAGACTGCAGCGGACGGGTCAGGTCGGGCTTGTGGGAACTCATCACGATCAGGTCGGCCGCGCGTTCGACGGCATCCGTGACGATTTCGTGCAGCCGGTGTCCAACCCGAATCTTGCAGTCCACGACGATCCCGGCCTGATCGAAACGTTGCGACCTGGATTCGAGTTCGGATTCGGCCCGAACACGCAGCCGCGCGTAGAACTGAGCCAGTTCGGCATCCAACTCACCGCTGATCTGTTCGACGATGTGCAACAAGGTGACCCTCGCATGGTTCACCACGGCAAGGTCGAAGGCGATGTTCAGCGCCTCCAGATTCTTCTCGGTGAAGTCGAGGGGGATGATGATATGCTGAAATCGGGGAATCATGTCCGCCTCCTTGTCGAGACTGCCTGCACGACGGACGTAGGGCGAGCGGCAGGAATTGGCTTACAAGCACGCGGCGCAAGCGAGTGAGTCTTCAGGCACACTCGCTTGCGCATCGTGCTTGTAAGTGGGTAAACTTTCATCTGCCTTTCGCCTAACTGTCCGCCGCGCCGGGGAACGAAAAAACAACACAGCCCAGACGCTCCGGGTCGTCTGGGCTGCGATTTGTTTGCGGTGTGCAATCAGGCCAGTTCCGGAATCGGCTCGCGCATGTCGAGCAGGAACTGCGGCCGGCCGGTGGGATCCTTCAATGTCGTCGTCATCGGGTCGATGCCCAGGTTCCGATAGATCGTGCCCACAATCTCCTGGACATGCACCGGGCGATCCTTGGCGTATTCGCCCAGTCGATTCGTGGAGCCGATGACCTGACCCGTTCGCATGCCGCCGCCGGCCAGCAAGGCACAGCTCACCTGCGGCCAGTGATCGCGGCCGGCACCGGGATTGATGCGCGGTGTCCGGCCAAACTCGCCCCACACGGCAACGGTCACGTCGTCCAGCATCCCGCGGTCTTCCAGGTCTCTGACGAGAGCGCTGACACACTGATCGAGCTTTGCACCGTGATCGCGGACCAGATCGAAATTCTTGCCGTGGCTGTCCCACCGGCCAAACGTCAGCGTCACCGAACGCACGCCGACTTCCACCAGTCGGCGGGCGATCAGCACGTGTTCATTGCAGGTGGGGGCACCGTCGAATTGGAACTGGAACGGCTTGCCGTCTCCGTAGCGTTCGCGGACTTTCGGATCCTCTTTGCTCAGGTCCAAGGCGTCGACCAACCTGCTGGAAGTGAGAACTCCAAACGCGGCCTCGGAGAAGGCGTCCATTCCCTTGAGCATGCCGGTGGCGTCGACGTCGCGCTTCAATTGATCCAAGCCGTGCAGCAGCGACCGGCGGTCCTGCAGGCGATCCAGATTGATCCCGTTCAACCGCATGTCGCTGGTGCCTTCGCCCTGCGGCTTGAACGCCTGATAGGCGGCACCCAAAAATCCTGATGCACCCGGTTCGGACCAAGGGACGTGCTGGGTTCGTTCGGTGAGGCAGACCGACGGGGGAACACCGGGGTCGGTGGGGCCGAACAGTTTTCCCGCCACGGCCCCGATGCTGGGGCGTCCACCGACGGAAGAGATGCTGTTGCGCGGCCAGCCGGTCAGGCATTGGAAACCATCGTGCGAACCGTCGCAGCCGACAACCGACCGAATGGCGACGAACTTGTCCATCATCGCCGCGATGCGCGGGAAGCACTCGCCGATTTCGATCCCCGACACGTTGGTCGCGATCGGATCGAATTCCCCGCGGATCTCGCGCGGCGCGTCGACCTTGATGTCCCACATGTCCTGATGGGGCGGCCCGCCACCCAGAAAGATGTTGATCACCGCTTTCCGGGACGTGGACCGCCCGGCGAGGGATTCGGCTCGCAGAATATCCGGCAGGGTCAGGCAGGCTGCCGAGCCGAACGTGAAGCCGCCGATCTTGAGAAAGCTGCGGCGGCTGATGCCATCACAATAGCGCGCGGGCTGTCCAAGCAGTGTTAGCATTTTACACCCGTCAAATCAGTGAGGATCGGTGTCGGGAGGGCAGGTTTCATGCGTTCCACAGGTCACGTCACGAACAGGCGGGACAATTCAGCAGATTCCGATGGGAGAGTCTAGCCTGCGTCTGTTGGCAGGGTCAAGGCGGGGCTTCGATCCATCAGAGGATTCGTGTCCTCTGGTATCGACTGCTGCAAAGTCTCCCGAAAGCCCGATCCGGAGGGGTGGTGATTTCCGAAGTCAAAGCCGGCGGTTCGTGCCGACTTCGACTGAATCGCGACTATTTCTTCGTCGCCGCAGGGGTGTCCGTGCCCTTCGTTGCCTGCTCGGCTTTGCGCTTTTCAATCGCATCCTGACGATGCTGGTCTTCCTTTTCGTGCCGGGCCTTCGAGGCTTTCGAGTAGTTGTCTCGAATTTGTTTTTGGATCGCTGCCTGGCGGGCCATCGCTTCCATCATGGCCTTCTGCTGCATCTGCATGGCTTGCTGCTGTTGTTTCATGTACTTCTGCATGGATCCCGAGC
>JAYTIB010000898.1:0-2894 GCA_043732205.1 Schlesneria sp.
AACGGGTGCTCCACACGCTGAACTCGCCAACCCTCCGGATCAAGCATTCTCAACTTCTTGTTCCAGCCCTCGACAAGGACTCCAGAGTTTGACTGGCCTGGAATACCGATGCTGCGGCGATTTCCCGATTTCAAGTTCCAAACCTGAATCGGGCCCGACTCATTGTCAAAGAATTGATTTTCGTCTTGGTCGGGTTGAACGGCTCGCCGTGTGAGAGCAACGACCTCTTCGCTGTCAGACGTGATGCCGACGATCTGAAAATCGTCGCCGTTGCCGAGCGTCAGCCGCGGTTGCATCGGCCAGACCCACCACAGTCCGATGGCGGTGATGCCCCAGACAAAGGCCAAACACAAACTGCGGCCTCGCCAACGGCACAACCGGCGAGATTCAACGGGTTGGGTCACGATTGCTCCCATGTTGCCCGGACCGCCAAGTTTCGTTCTCAATTGCTCACCTCTGCGTCGGCATTATGGGCAGAGACCGATCGACAAAGACGCCGCCTCCAACGAGACCAAAGTACGAGGATCGTCGGGATCAGCAATGACCAAGCAAATGGCCTGATGAAAGGCCTGCGCGGCGGAAAATCCCACACACTGATGACGGGCGGATCGGAATGAGAGACCGTGATCAATGTCCGCTCATCCGGACTGAGCACCAAATGGGCGGGCGTCACCCACGTGTCATCGAACGGCAGAGAAGCTCGAATACGGCGAGTAAGGACATCACACACCAGCAACTCGCTACGGTGCTCATCCTGCCACATCAACGCCGGAATCGGAACGTTCCACTGAGCGAGACGATCCAGCATCCTGTTGAGTTTTGATTCCAATTGCCTCTGGAGAATTACCGTTCGTGCCGAAGGCGACAACGTTTCGGCGGTTGTTCCCGGCGGGATGACAAAGATAGTTTTCCCCGTCAGCACGTCGAACAGCCGTTCCTTGTCCCCCACGATCAGAGGTGTCGTCTGATCTGACCAACCGTCCCCACACAGGTTGGGATCGTAGAAGTCAATAAACTTAGGCGACAGATAACTCGCGTAACCGCCGGTTCGCAGATTCCAGACGTGTATCTCACTAATGAGGCAGTGCTTCGGAGCCATACCAGTTCCGCCACCTCGGAAGTAACGGTAGGCGATCACATGGGAACCGTCGACAGTAAAGGCGGGCTTCCGGAGTTGGGCGCCATCAACAGGAAATTGATGCGTCACCCGTCCTGTCGCCACGTCGAACACTTCAACGCCACCATAGTCTGCACTGGCAAGCCACTTCTTATCGGGCGAGAACGCCAACCCGCCAAGGCCGCGTGGAATGGTCAGCAACTGTTCCAGTGGCTCAAGCCGCCAGACATGCGTCGAATTGTTCGCGCTGCTATTGCCGGCATTGAACGCCAGCAGCGTCTCGTCCTCCGAAAAACAATGGCTGTAGATCCCGTCCACCGCATCGAAGTCGATGACGACCGCTCCCGAGTGCGTGTCGATGACTTGCAGCCGTTGGTGATACCGGTTCTGGCTGTCATCGACGAGAGGCTGCTCCACGCACCACCGCCCTGATCTTGAGGAGGAGGTTCGCCAACGGCTCAAATCTGTCCAGGCTGGCATTCGCACGCGCGTTGTCGTTCCCTTGGCCAGATCGATCGCCACCGACCAACGCTCGTCTGCGCGATTGGTCTGAACGAGATGGAGCAGGCCATCTCGGAACGGATCGGGCGGACAGGCAACCTCCAACACGTGCGCGTCCGGATCAACCAACTCATCGAGTAGAAACTCCTTGGAGGTCGGCACTCGAACGCCCGAGTCGCTTTGACCGGGCAGTCCGATGCTCCGTCGCTCGCCGGTCTGCAAGTCCCAGACTTGAATCGGCCCGGACCAAAAGGGTGGATACTTGGGCTCGCCATTGCGGTTGACCAATCCTGCACGCCGGGTGAGAGCCACAAGGCGGCGGCTGTCGGGAGTAATGCCCACGATCCGCACATTCTCTCCATCGCCAAGCGTCAGTCGCGGTCGCATCGGCCAGACCCACCACAGTGTCGCGGCGGTGGCAGCCCAAACGGCGAATAGCCAGACACGGCGGCGACGCCCTCGGTTTCTGACCGGGCTCTCGGCGGGTTGCGACATGTTGTGCACCTCGTGTCTTTCTAGGTGGCGGTTTGCGATGGAAATCTGTTGATACGGTGGTCCGGTCGTTCAGTAGACACCAGTCTGTGAACAATCCCACGGTCGCAGTGAGTGTCGCTTTCGTCGACGACGTCGTTCTCCATCAAACTATGCCCCGTGAGTTTCCGGCCGCGTTGCAACGAGCCGAATCAGTTCCGCTTCGATGCCCTGCTCAGCGAACATCGGGTCCAAGATGAATTGCGGTGGCTGAGTTCCCGTATCGCGATCCAAACCGATCCACATCGCCGCGACCAGCGAACCGTCGATACGTGCGGTCGCGATGACATCGGCCTCACGCATCGTTGCCATCGCGTCCTCACGATCAATCACCGATGGCGGCTCGGCGTGCAGCATGTCATCGACAACCGAGAGAAACTCCCCGGCTTTCAGTTCGGGTTCCAAGGCGTACTCCACCGTGGGTTTGGTCCCCCGCTTGCGGGCACGAATCCAAGCTCCGAGCAACGCCATCCCGCGTGCATCGATCCGGCTGGGACCGATCACGAAATCAACACCGTCCGGCTCGCGAATGATTCCCATCATGATTTCTCTCGGGGCCGATAACGAATTGGAGTTGCCGTAGGGTGCGTGGAGTCTTCGGAACGCACCGATACGGCCGAAGACGGTGCGTTCCGAAGACTCCACGCACCCTACGGCAACTCCAATTTGTTATCGGCCCCGAGAGAAATCATGATGGGAATCATTCGCGAGCCGGACGGTGTTGATTTCGTGATCGGTCCCAGCC
>JAYTIB010000899.1:0-7635 GCA_043732205.1 Schlesneria sp.
CCGCTTGCGACTCGCGCCAGATTCAAGACCTTGAGAACCAATCACGTTTCAGGAGTCAACCTCATGTCGATGCTTCGAGTCGGTTGTCTGGTGGCGTTCGGAGTCGCCTCTCTCGCTCAGGGGGCCGAGTCCGCGAAGCCGAACATTCTGGTGATCGTCGCGGACGACCAGGGCTACGGCGACCTCGGCATTCAGGGAGGCAAAGACATCCCCACGCCGAACATCGACTCGATCGCCAAGAACGGAGTGCGATGCACCAACGGCTACGTCTCGGGACCGTATTGCAGTCCGACGCGGGCCGGCCTGCTGACGGGACGCTATCAACAGCGGTTCGGCCACGAGTTCAATCCGGGGGGAGCCAACGCCTCGGGCGACATCGGTCTGACACTGAATGAGAAGACGCTCGCCGACAGGCTCAAGGCCGCGGGATACGCGACGGGCATGGTCGGCAAGTGGCACCTCGGTTCGGCCCCGAAGTTTCATCCAATGCAGCGCGGCTTCGATGAGTACTTCGGTTTCCTCGGCGGAGCGCACTCGTACTTTGAAGTGGGCCAGGCGCGCGATGCCGTGCTGCGCGGGACCGAGCCGGTCGACAAGGTCTCGTACCTGACCGACGACTTCGCGCGCGAGGCGGTCGCGTTCATCGACCGCCATCAGCAGCAGCCGTTCTTCCTCTACCTGACGTTCAACGCGGTCCACACACCGATGCATGCTCCGGCGAAATATCAGGACCGCTTCGCCTCGATCGCCAACGAGAAACGCCGCACCTACGCCGCGATGACTTCGGCCAAGGACGATGCCGTCGGAGCCGTGCTGACCAAATTGCAGGACGCCAAGCTCGATGCCAACACGCTGATCTTCTACATCTCGGACAACGGCGGCCCGGCGGTGAACGGCTCGAACAACGGAGCCCTGCGCGGCTTCAAGGCTCAGACATTGGAAGGGGGCATCCGTGTGCCGTTCTTCGTCCAGTGGAAGGCGAGGCTGCCCGCCGGCGTCGTCTACGAACAGCCCGTCATCCAACTCGACTTCGCGCCCACCGCCCTCGCCGCGGTCGGTGCTCCCGCCGTGACAGACACAAAGTTCGACGGAGTCAACCTGCTGCCATACCTGACCGGCGACAACAAGTCCGCGCCGCACGAGGCCCTCTACTGGCGCTTCGGACAGCAGACGGCGATCCGCATGGGGAACTGGAAACTCGTCAAGCACAGCCAGTCTGAGACGCGCGAGCTCTACGACCTGTCGAAGGACATCGGCGAGTCGAACGACCTCGCCAAACAGCACCCCGACAAGTTCGCGGAACTCGAATCGGCCTGGAAGAAGTGGGACAGCGAACTCGTCGAACCCACCTGGGGCGGACGTCCAGCCGGAGCCACGAAGGCCAACAACAAAAAGAAGAAGGCGGCCCAGTGAACGCTGCCTCACGCCGGATCTCAATACCGGCGAGTCACTGTCGACGGATTGTTGCACTTTATTTCGCTGCCCACTCCGTCTGAGCCTGTCCGGCACCGCCAAAACTTACGAGGGATTTCATGAGCCACGTCAGTCGTCGTCGCTTCGTCGGTGCCGCTGCGGGAGCAGCGTTCGCCTCGGCCTTCAACTTGCCACGCATGCTGAAGGCCGCTGGAACTCCGACGACCAAGACTGTCATTCTGCCGATCGCTCCCCGCCTGCAATGGAATGAGCTGAATGGATATTGCGGTGAGTGTTCGATCCAACAGGCGGCACTCTATTTTGGCACCTACGTGTCACAGGCGGCATGCCGGGCCATCGTCAATCCGAATCAACAGACCGAGGTTCTCGTCGCCGTCAACGATCAGACTGTGCTGGCGGCGCTGCGGCTGACATCCGCGGAATACAACTACAACCTGGCACCGGCTCCGCAGTTTCCATCGTATTTCGCCTGGATCAAGCAGCACATCCAGGCGGGACATCCGGTGATGATTGTGGCCTTCGCGGACTGGGGCACGGACCCCAGTTACGACCACATCATGCTGGCGACCGGGTTCTCATCGATCGACAGCACGACGTACCATCCCAACGACCGTCTCTATTTCAACGACAACTTC
Organism: Schlesneria sp.; assembly: GCA_043732205.1. Taxonomy (GTDB): domain Bacteria; phylum Planctomycetota; class Planctomycetia; order Planctomycetales; family Planctomycetaceae; genus Schlesneria. The sequence continues at coordinate 2,070 of JAYTIB010000899.1, forward strand.
TACAACACACCCGAAAACCGGACCGCTTCAACGCTTGCCGATACCCAGGCGATGGCTGGCAATGGTGCGCACTACGAGTTCTGCCTGCCGTTGCAAACCGACTACGGCTGCGCGGTCACGGGGATTTGGGACGCATCCCACGCCGCGCTCCCGGTCCAGATTTATCTCCGCAGTTCGAGCGAACCCGATCTCATCGCGGGAGCTCATCCCATCCCGCTCGACGCCATCGTGACGGTCACCGGACTGACCATTGGTCAGTCCTACTCGCTGTACCGGTACAACGATTACCACAGCGTCCCGACGCAGGACTATTCCAAGAGCCATTACACGACCGTCACGAAGTTTGTTCCGACGAAAACCGTGGCAGCCTTTTCCGTTGGAATTCCATCCAACAGCGTCGCAGTCTTCCGTTGCCTTCCCGCCGGCAAGTGACGAGGCAACGTCCGACTCGCCGGTCGGCGAGAGGCGCGTCAAAATCGTCGCTCATCCAGACCTGGCCTTGATGCAGCCCAAGATCGAACGGCTGTTCTGGAGCGGTCGGGTGACACTGTCGGTCGCTTGCTGTCGCCAGAGCCACCCGCCCGTCGCTGAACAAAGAGCGCCGACTCCGTCAGAACTCGCCGATAATTTCCCCACCGTTACGACTGCCGAGTCCCTGCCAGGTGGTGACGGCGATGTTCTCACTGACGAACCGCACGCTGCCATCGCACAGCAACGCATGCACGCCTCCGGTATGCCGACTGTGTGTCGTCACGTTATGAGACAGCGTGCGCCACAGTGCATCCGTCTTGTTGCTGTGTGGGATGCCGCCACGGCAGTCGATGTCACGGTCATTGGGACCACGGAGATGGTTGTACATCGAATGTCCCGGTGCGCCGTACAGCCATTTGCTACCCCGCGTCTGTTGGAGCAACAACCCCGCCCCGTGGCATTGGCTCGCGTAGTTGGTCAGTTCCGGGCCGGTGATGGCGTTGTCGTTTCCCTGAGTCAGCACGAAGCCGTTGGTCGGGCTGACGCCATCCCAGGTCGTGGGGCCTCCAAGCTGCGATCGCAGTGTTTCGCTAATGCAGACGGTGTTGGACAGACCATCGGTGACATCACGGAATCGCACGCAGGAGTTCTCAAAGAAGATCCCCGTCACGGGGGTGCCCGACGCGTTTCTCGTCGAGATCGGATGCGTTGTCCCCGTGTTCAACGGATAGTTGTGTACGGCACTTGCCGGTGCGGTGGCCGTGGCTGGCTGCAGGATGATGAACGGATCGCTGGGGCAAAGCAGTACGGGAAGATTCGTGGAGACCGGGATGGCGTTGGCGAATCCCACGTCGGGATTGGAATTGAAGTCGATCTGGTTGTAGAGCGGAGCCTGATCGAGAAACGGCAGCAGGTGAGCGTATGCCGCAAAACAGTGGCCGCTGCCATCGACCTGGGTCACGAGGCGTCCCGGCGGGAGCACCGAGTGCGAGTCATGATAGTTGTGCAACGCGAGTCCCAATTGTTTGAGATTGTTCTTGCACTGCGCACGCCGGGCCGCCTCGCGGGCTTGCTGAACGGCGGGCAACAGCAACGCAATCAGTACTGCGATGATGGCAATGACAACAAGCAGCTCAATCAGAGTGAATGCTCTGCGTTTCACACGTGGCAACATGACAAACCTTCCTGCGTGGCAAACCCAATTCTTGTCCCGACACTTGTCGCGTGGCACGATACAAGAGTAGTGTGACACGATCATGCCAGCAACCGAACCGGGACAGAACCGCGTGAAATCCAGGCGCCTCGCGCGCGGATGGAGCCAGGCCGAGTTGGCCGAGCGGGCGGGGATCTCACGCGCGGCGGTGAGTGCCATCGAAGTCAACCGGCTGGTTCCGTCCGTGGCGGCCGCCTTGGCGCTGGCCGCAGTGTTGGAGTGCTCGGTCGAGGAATTATTCAGTCCGACGGCGGCTCCTTCGCGCCAGATCGCTTCGACGTGGGCTTGGCCTTCGTCGCACGAGCCCGGTCGTTATTGGTGCGGCCAAGTCAGCGGGAGGCTGCTCTTCTATCCCGTCGAAGCGACACCGCTGGGTGAGATTTCCCACGATGGTCATGGCGAGCCGCAGTCCACCACTGCGCGAGTCCGTCTCGCCGAGAGCACGCTCGTGATGGCGGGCTGCGATCCGGCAGCGGGACTGCTGGCGCGAGTTTACGAACAGGCGACCGGCTACCGGATGCTCGTGTTTCCGCGATCGAGCCGCCAGGCGTTGGAACTGCTCCAGCAAGGCGTGGTCCATGTGGCGGGAGTCCACTTGGCCGCTGCCGGAGATCACGGTGGCAATGCCTCGTCGGTGAAACAGATTCTCAATCAACCCGCGCGGCTGTTGCGGGTCACTTCGTGGGAGGATGGCATTGCCGTCGGAAGCGGCATCCGTTCGCGTTCGGTTCGCAGTCTGTTGCGCGATCGGGTGACGTGGATCGGTCGCGAACCCGGTTCCGGCGCGCGGCAGTGCCTCGACGAATTGTTGTCAAACCGCCCCGCTCCGCGCCGTCTGGCGAGAGACCACCGTGGCGTGGCCGATGCGATCCGCTGCGGCTGGGCCGACGCCGGTGTCTGCCTGCAACTGGTGGCCGAAGAAGCCGGCTTGCGGTTCCTGCCCGTGCGCACGGAAGGCTATGACCTCTGCTTCACCAGCGCGACGGAAGCCGATCCGCGCATCCAGTCACTCGTCCGAGTCATCCAATCACCCGAGTACCGCGAACTTCTCGGTGAACTCCCCGGCTACGATGCCCGCCTTGCGGGATCGATCTCCACTGTCGATTGACTCTCCGTACAGAAGAGATTGCGCCGTGTCATCAACGCGGCGGGTGGGCAGTGCAAGAGTCCTTGATGACGGTGACGGTGATTGAGGAGCGTCGACCCGTTCGAATTCCATACCGTTCCCAAGGCTTCGGGGCGTGCCACTCTAACGCCATGGCTTCTTCGATGACTCCGAAGCCGGGGCACGCCATCCTCTTGTTGTGGAGCCCAGAAGAAACCGGGCCGACCCGCCGTGCCGTTGGTCGGCCAGCCAACCGGCCGCCATGTTCACAGCCTGAGTTGTTGCAGAGATCACATTGACCTAAACTCACGCCAAGTGAACGACGGGATTCGGGTCCAAGCCGTGTGAGTAACCAGAGCGATCCATATCTTTTGACGTGCTTCGCGGATCAGTTTGCTGGCTCGTATCGGACGATTGGGCTGAAAGCGGACTACAATTTTCACGAATGCTTTGTCATGGCTGACACGCCGAACACACCGCGACCCGAATTCGATTTGCCGCCCGTCATCGAGACGTTGCTTGGCGTGCAGTTTCAGCGGTTGGAAAAATGGGGAACGCCACATTTCGGACTGTTTTGGCAACGGATTCGTGACGAGTATCCCCAATTCGAAGTCCAGGCACCTCTTCAACAGCAGGTCGAGCGATTCGGGGCAGAGGATGTTGCACCAAAGTCGCTGTCACTGCGTCTGCAACAAGAGCCGCCTCTTCGCTGTTGGTTCTTGAATCCAACCGGCGGAAGGCTGCTGCAACTTCAGAACGGCCACTTCATCCACAACTGGCGACTGGCTAGCGAACAAGACACCTACCCGCGCTATGACCTGACGATTCGTCCGCAATTCGAGACGGAGTGGCGTCGCTTCTGTGAGTTTCTCGCCAGCGAACAAATCCCCGAGCCGAAGATTACGCAAAGCGAAGTGACTTATGTGAATCTCATTCCGCGTGGCCAAGGCTGGGAGAGTGCCGAAGATTTGCCGAAGGTCTTCCCCTGTTGGGCTGGTGCGTGTTCCGGGGATTTCTTGCCGACATCCGAGTCTGTTGTGCTCCATGCCAATTACGTGTTGCCGAATCAACGTGGGAGATTGCACATTGAGGCAGGGCAGGCCATTCGATCGGATGATGCGCAGGAATGTCTTCAACTGAAGTTGACGGTGCGAGGTCGGCCCGCTTCAAACAGCCTGCCCGATCTCATGGATTGGTTCGATCTGGGGCGTGAGTGGGTTGTTCGTGGGTTTACGGATTTCACATCCGCACCGATGCACAAGCTTTGGAAGAGGAAGAGGTAACCATGCCGCAAGATCTGGATGAACCGCGTGAGCGACTGGCTGTTGGACAGCGTGGCGGAATTGCCGCCAAGCCGCCGACGACGGCGTTGTGGACCAACGTCAGTTCCCTGAGCAACGCACGGGAATGGCAATTGGACGCATGGAAGCAACTCAACGAAGTTCGTGCTCTTCCCGCCGATTGGGATGGTTACGGAAGTCCGGTCTTGAGCGACCGGGCTCTCCAACAGGCTTGCCAACTGATTTTTTCCGTCGAGGTCGAGTATCTGCCGACTCCACATCTTGGGCCGGAGTCGGGTGGCGCTGTGCAATTCGATTGGTGCAACGGCCGTCACGCATTGGAACTGCATTTCCTCGCGGATGGCTCCGTCTGTTATTTGAAAACGGTCAACGGTGACTGCGAGGACGACGGAAAACTCCCACCTGGTGCCATCAACGAATGGCGCTCACTGATCGAGTGGTTGCAAGAAGGCTGATCGGGTTCATGGAGACGATCCGCTATGGCCACGGAGCGTGCCGATGACCCAGCCATCCGCAATGAGGACGAGCTTTGGCGGTTCGTGCATCCCACCCAATTGTATTTCGACCCTCAGACAAACCGGCTACGGCCGAAGTCTGGCGCGTTCATTGACCGGAATACGGGTGAGATGTCGGTCGATGTGGCCCGTCTGACATCGTTGGATGTCGTCCGTGATCGAAAGCCACAACACAGCATTGCGAGATTCACGGCCGGTGACGTTCGGATGATGGAGACGAAGTACCTTGTTTGCTCCGACCCAATCCTTCCCGACAACCCGTCACAAGAGCCACCGAATCCGGCGCACGCGGTTGTGTGTCCACGGCTGAAAGAGCGAGACGCCCAAAAGCTCGCCACCAGCGAAACCGTCTGGGCCTTCTTGAACCCTCCCGTTGATCCCCCGCTTGCCTGACGTTGGCCATTCCGGCGGGGTGGCCGGGGCAGGAGCGTCTTCGCGATGCCCCGGCGTGTGGTGTTGATTCCTGTCTCCGTGCCTTCGCCCAAAGCGGCTCCAGCCACGGCCACCCGGCCGTTCCTCACCTCACTCGATGTATCCAGCCAAATCAAATCTCAAGTTTGTGAACGATTGTTCAATCAATTGATCACGAACGGCGGGGTGGCCGGGGCAGGAGCGTCTTCGCGATGCCCCGGTTTTGTGGTGTTGATTCCTGTCTCCGTGGCGTCGCCCAAAGCGGCTCCAGCCACGGCCACGCAAGGCAGGCGGGGTCTGCGTTTCGGCGGTGGGTTTGCGCCGTGATCAAACGAGCCAACGATTTCATTTTCGTTCGGGTGTGGAATAAGATGCCCGCGAAGAATCGAGACGACAGACCTGCAGGCCCAAACTCGTTCCGAGGCGAATCACATGACCACCGTCGAGTTCTCCGAGCATGCCGGACAAGACAAGGTCTTGCGGCTGACCGTTCCCGTGGACGAAGCGGACCGGACTTACCGGGTCATCGTCCTCATCGAGCCGCAATCGG
>JAYTIB010000900.1:0-7624 GCA_043732205.1 Schlesneria sp.
CCCCAGGGTGCGCTCGCTCCGCTCGCGACCCTGGGCTGAAATCCCTAACGCCTTCAGCGTAAAGACCTGCACATCGAGCTGCCTTTCTCGCAGGCTGGAACTACTGAAATTGCAATGATTCGTCCCAAATCATTCTGCCCCCATTGTTCTGCCACGCTGCGCGTTCGGTACGGCCCGCCAACGACGGACCGTCAGTCACGTCTCCTCTGTCAGTTCCTGGTCGCCGTGACCAGCCGTGTGGTGTCATTGCCGGCCGCGCTTCTGTTCCGCTTCCTTCCAGAGCGGCCCGTAAACCTCTTTGTCGAACGGCGGGCAGCCGGTGGGGTATTGGCCGAGGGGATGATCCTTCGACCGCATCAGGTTCGTGCAGTACGAAAACGTCCGGCAGGTCAGCTTGCGATTCAGCGTGCCGTGCTCTTGAACGTGTCTGGCAAAGTCGGGATGCGACAGCGCGGCGCGGCCGATGCCGACAAACGCACAGCGCTGGTCGCGCACATTTCCCGCGCCCGCCTGCATCGCGAAATCTTGGAGCCAACTGTAGCCGCTGCCAACGATGGGAAATCCGGGCAGCGCCTGTTGGATCGCGGCGGTCGCGTCGAAGTGGCGCAGCACTCCGATCAGCGGATGTTCCGGGGCGTCATAGCCATCGACGGGGGGAAACTCGGCGGGACGCACCACATGCGGGTTGGCGTACGGATTCCCCATCGTCACATTGATCGCGGCCACACCCCACTCGCGCAACCAGGCCGCCACTTGGAGCGGCTCGGCCAGATCCAACGAGAGGTGATCATTCACGTCAACACCGAACGCCGTTTGCAGCGGCAACTGATGCGGCACGGGAAGTCCGGTCCCCGCCGACTCCGTGTCATTCACTCCGGCTTCTGGTCTCCCGCCTCCCGCCTTCTTCGCGAACATCCGGTCGCGGCGAACATACGGAATCCCATCGTAGACGTTCATCCGGGTGACGATCGTCAGGCCGGGCAGTTCGGACCGGATGCGGCCGATCACGTTGCGGACCAGGCGCGTCCGGTTCTCCAGGCTGCCGCCATAGTCACCGGGACGATTCCTGGCGGCGAGCAGTTCGGACAGCAGATACCGGTGACACTGCTTGATGTCGACGAAGTCGCAGCCGATGCGCGCGGCAAGGCGCGCAGTGGCGAGATACTGATCCTCGATCCGACGCAGGTCATCATCGCTGAGGAGCGGATACGACGAATCGACGAACCGCCCCGTCGATTTGTCGAGAGTCAGCGGATCCAGCAATGGATCGTGGGTGACAAGTTGCGGCTTGCGGTGGCTGAAGCGGCCGGAATGCGTCAATTGCAGTCCGACGGCCAGTCCCGATTCGCTGCCGAACGCGTCGCGATGCGCTCGCCGACAACCGGCGAGCATGTCGGCCAATGCCGACGCCGTTCCCTCGTGCAGACACAGTTGGCGCGGGTTCATGCGGGCCGCTTCGTCGATCGCCGTAGCCTCGCCCCAGATCAACTTGGCACCCCCCGCGCCAAACCGGTGATAGCGGCGAAACGTCAGTTCGTCCGGAGCCCCATCGGCCGTGCCATCACAGCCCTCCATCGGTTGGATGCAGAGCCGGTTGCCGACAACCAAGTCTCCGACGTGCAGGGGTTCGAACAGCACCGACATGTCGTCGGACAGCGGCAACGGCGACCCGAATCCCTGTGCCTCAGCCTGAAGCTCATCCGCGGTCTTGTACTTGAAATAGCGCGCCATGCCACCGATCGCTCCAGACAGTTTGTTCGTCCGGGAGCAGTATAGAAGTCGACCTGGCCGCCGCACAGGAAAGCGCATGCCCGCGAGCTGATGACTGTCGTAGCATGGACGCCTCGTCCGTGCGGTCCCATTCAACAGATGGCCACGACTTGCCGCACGGACGAGGCGTCCATGCGACCGTTGGTTCTCGCCGAATCCCGACAGTGATTCATGCGCCGCCCCCAATGCCCGCGAACCGGGAGGCTGACGCGCTCCGCTTGGAACGCCGATGTCACCACGTTTCGACCATGCAGCCGTCATGGATGAAGGCCTTGCGGCCTGGTTCAAAGCAGGCCGGTGCCGTCGTCAGGATGCGGACCGACACCGCCTCCCCCTCGAACCGGCCTTCAATCGCGACATGGCATCCGAGTTCATCCTGATCGCTGACCGATTTCGACTGCCACGTCACGTCATTAACTTTTGAGAACAAGGTGGCGACGGCAAGGATGTCGACCCGGAATCGCGGCGCGGTGCGGTGTCCGTCCTGGGGACCACCAACAATCTCGGTCTGTGACGGGAAGAGGGTGATTTCCCAGTCAGTATCACAGTGGTGATAGTGACAACCCAGGGGCGGCATCGGTTCGAGCGGTTCCAGGGATCTCGCCACGCTGTTGGCAAAATCCAATATCCATTTGGGAGGAGAGACCATCTTTGAAGGCGTCCTTGATCTTGGAGGGGCGACAAGCGTGGGAGGACGATCATGCGTGGACGGGCTGGCGGTCAACAAACGGCGATGTTTGGCTGACGTCGGATGGGCGGAGGGCGGGCGACGGCTGGCGGAGGGCTGGCAACCTGCCTCACCGGACGCAATTAAGGTGCCGTTCAGGTTGGTGTTGACGGATGGCAACATTCTTCGCCAACGAGAACATTGCGTCTGCCGCGGACAATCATCAAATGTCGGGCAATCGGTTCAATCCGCATGACGTCGAATGTTCGACATGAAAATCCGATGCCTCGAATCGTGCACATTTCACCGCAATCGTCGTGTCGCGTTGCTGTAACCGCCATGTTCGGTTCATTTGGCGTCGGAGTTGCCGACAACCACGCCGTGAGCATTTCGGTCCAGCCGCGCCGGTCGCGCGTGCGGGGTGATGTTTCAAGAGTTGAAGCCGTTCAACGGTCTCGTGAAGAATCGTGAACAGATCGCCAATCCATTGAGCACCCATGAATCAACCGTTCCGCGCCGGGTCGCCTTGCACAGCCGATCACAGCAGCTCTTCGATAATGGTGCCGCCGTCAAGCACTCGCATTTCGGCGCGCGCCTGAGTGTCGATGCCGGCCAGTTCGGTGATCGTGGTGCCGACCATCTTCGGAGTGATTGCGGTCGTGACGGGGTCTTCCGCGTACCGGTCGCTCGCCCCGATCACCCGTCCGGGCTGCACTCCCCCGCCCGCCCACAACGAGAAGTAACAGCGGCTCCAGTGATCGCGCGCGGCCCTCGAATTGATCCGCGGCGTCCGTCCGAATTCGCCCATCGCCACCACCAGAGTCGAATCGAGCAAGCCCCGCGCGCGAAGGTCATCCAGCAGCGCGGCGAAGGCCCGGTCGAAGATCGGGCAATGCGTGTCCTGCAACAACTCGAAGTTGTAGATGTGCGTGTCCCAGCCAAAATCACAGTTGGGTGTGATCGACTCGACGTACTCACTCCAATTGACTTGAACGTACGGCACGCCGGCTTCGACCAGCCGCCGGGACAGCAGGCAACTTTGGCCAAACGTCGTCTGCCCGTAGGCATCGCGGGTTGTCTGCGATTCCTGGGTCAGATCAAACGCCGCGCGCGACTGCGGACTGGTGATCAACCCGTATGCCCTTTGATACGTCCGGTCCCACGCCGAGAATCCGGCGTCATCCAGTTGGGACAGTGTGCCGTCCAAGCTTGCTCGAACGCGATTCCTGTCGGTAATCCGGTTCGGGCTGAGTCCCTCCAGCAGTTGCAGCGACGGGATCTCGACATGTCCGTCATCGGAGCAACTGACCATGAACGGATCGGCCGCCTTGCCGAACTTGCCGCCGCCGTACCCGTCGATTTTTCGCACGACGTCCTTGGGGATGCCCCGTCCAACCATCACAAACGGCGGCAGCTTGCCCTTGTTTCCGCGGGCCTTGCCGACGATCGCACCGAAGTTTGGCTGCACCGGTTCCGGACGCTCTTCAAACCCCGTCAGCCCGACAGTCCCGGCATCGGGATGTCCGGGCTGGGTGGTGACGTGCGAGCGGATCAATGAGAACTGGTCGCTGCGCGCCGCCAGCTTCGGCAGCAGTTCGCTGAAACAGACGCCGGGCATCTTCGTGGCGATCGGCGCGAACGGGCCGCGGTATTCCGACGGCGCATCGGGCTTCGGATCGAACGTGTCGATGTGGCTGGGGGCTCCCCACAGCCAGACGAAGATCACCGACCGGGCCTTCGCCGGATGCACCGCATGGATGACCCGTGAGCCACCCAGCATCAACCCCGCCGGAATGGACGCGCCCAATTGCAGAAACGATCTCCGGCCAATCCCCGCGCACGTTCGGGCTCGAAAGGAACCAACATCAAACATGCCATTCGCCTTCGCTCAAGGTCACCGGTCAACCACGCTTGGAATCATACTTCATGTTGCGAAGGATTTGTTTCCTCGCCCGTCACGACGATGCCAGCGCGGCTTCGCCTCTGACTTACGTAGCCATCATCGCTCCGAGCGTGTGATTATTTCGCCACTGACCTTGCGTCGGTGGTTCAACGGCTTTTGCTCTACTCGGATTTCACTAGAGTTTTGAGTAGCGCAGAAGCCGTTAAACCACTGGGACAAGCCCAGTGGCGAAAAAATCACAGGTTCTCCGCGTGATGAGCCGACCCCTGCCTCGAAATCTGACACGCCGTCGCCCCACATTGTCCTTCGCGCAGCCGCGCTGGCCAACTCCGACAACGTCTCATCCTTCCGCGACCGCGCGCATCGTTTCCAGCCCGCGGGTGGCGACCTCTTTCGGGTCGCGGGCCCACAGTGCTTCGTTGAACAATTCGAGCGACAGGCAGCCCTTGTAACCGATCTGCCTGAGCAGCCCGATCCATTGCTTCAAATCGAGATGTCCTTCGCCCGGCAGAACGCGGCTGTGATCGTGTTGCTCCAACCGGGGGGGCGTTGCCGGGGTGTCGTTGAAGTGGCTGATCGCGATCTGGTCGCCCCGCAACTTCGCCAACGATGCGAACGAACCGCCGCCCCGAAAGTTGTGGAACGGATCGACGATGATCGTCGCCTGGGGATGCCCCGACAGCGTCATGATCTCCAGCGCCGATTCGATCGTGTTGAGTTGTTCGACGAAGCCCAGATACTCCATCGCGGGTTTGACGCCAAACGACAGTCCCAGTTCGACCAGTTCCCGGTAATTGCGCGCGGCCAGCGCGACGTCCACTGTTCCACCGGCGGGACTGGCGATGGAATGGACCGCCCCCAGTTCGGCCGCCTGCTGCAGCCGGCGTTTGCATTCGTCGAGCCCCGCGGTGTGTTCCGCCCCCGTCGTGTCACACCAGCCGCGCAGGTAGATCGTCGTCGGCAGCGACAGCCCCGCATCACCCAGCGCCTTCTTGATGTCGCCGAGCGGCCTGCCGCTCGCGACGAAGGCTTCAATCTCATCGTGCCAGAGTTCGATGGCCGAGTAGCCGACGTCACCGGCGATGCGAATCTTGTCGAGGATCGGAGTCGGACGAATCGTGCTGGCATTGAGGCAGTACGAGAACGGGGCCATCGGACGCTCCTGCGGGAGAATTGAGAATTGCAAATTGCCCGGCGAACACTGAAGATCGCGAACTGCGGAGGGGACCCGATCAACGCGGGATTTCGCCGACCGCAGACGATATCAGGAGTTCACTCCGATTGCATTTTCAGCGGGCAATTGTTGGTCGGCCGGTCGGGCTGCGGTTCCCAGACGTTCCTCGCTCCGATGAATCGTGAGCGGGAAAAGGATGTTCGATGAGTCCACGAAACATAGCCGCAGTTCGCGCAGGAGCAGTGCTTGGACTTCTCGCGCTCAGCGCAGGTCTGCCCGGATGCGGCGGCGCGAAACCGGCCACCACCACGGCGGAATCCAAAGCGAAGCCGCCCCCCAAGGAGAGCGCGAAACCAGCAGTGAAGCCAGTGAAGCCAGTGATTCCCGCTGAGTTGCCAAAGTCGTTCCCGGCGGAGATCCCCGCGAAGAAGCCGACAAACGTTGTCACCACCGACAAGGCGACCCCGCCGCAACAGGTGTTTCGGCCGGACGACCAACGCCCGGCGCATGACGATCGAAAACTCGCCGACAGGGGAATCCGGCATTTCGAATCGACACATCTGAAGCTGTACACCGACATCGATCCCCAGATCGCCGCGACGCTGCCACCGCTGATCGATCAGGCCTACCTCGCACTGGTCGAATACTTCGGCCCGCTGCCACTCAATCGGGCTCGCACCGAGTTTCGCATGACGGGCTACCTGATCCAGGACGAAGCCCTGTTTCGCGAAGCGGGGCTGATCCCCGGAGACCTGCCACCCTTCGAGCACGGACGTCATCGTGGCAGCGAATTCTGGATGCGCGAGCAGAAGTACGAGTACTACCGGCGGCACCTGCTCATCCACGAAGTAACCCACTGTTTCATGACAACCATGCCCGACACCGATGCTCCGGTCTGGTACATGGAAGGGATGGCCGAATGCTTCGGCACGCACCGGCTCGATGCTGATGGCAAGGCCCGGTTTCACGTCATGCCGACATCGCCCGAAGAGTTCGCCGGCTCAGGCCGGATCACTGCGGTTCGCAATGACACCGCTAAAGGCCGCGCCCGCACGATTACCGAAATCCTGGATCTGAGGCCCGTCGAATTTCTGAAGACTGAACACTATGCCTGGTCGTGGGCGCTCAGCACGTTTCTCGACACGCATCCCCGTTATCAGCAGCGGTTCCGCGCGATGGGGGGATACCTGCAACGCAATGCCTTTCCCACCGAATTCGTGCGCGCGTTCAACCCCGACTCGCGTGATCTGGCCACCGAGTGGACGTTGTTTGTGCAGAACCTGCAGTACGGCTACGACACAAAACGCGCGGCGATCACGTTTCAACCGGGAATGGAACTGAACGACCAGCGGCCGCGGCGCGAGTTTGAAATCCAAGCCGACCGCGGATGGCAGTCGAGTGGAGTGCTGATGCGGGAAGGTGAACGGTACGACATCACCGCCACCGGGCGGTTCGAACTGGCCGATCAACCGAAGCCGTGGGTCAGTGAGCCGCAGGGGATCAGCTTCCGGTACTTCAACGGATCGCCGCTGGGTCAGCTTCAGGGCTGCCTGCGCACAGAGGCCGGCGAAACCGGCGGCGCGGCCGACTCGATGCTCCGTGTCCACCAGATCGGCCGCGGGGGGACGTTTCAATCCCCCATCGCGGGAACGCTCTACTTGCGACTAAACGACGAATGGAATTCACTGCACGACAACCGGGGCCATGTGACCGTGGCGATCCAAGCCGCGAAGGGGAGCGCGCCGTAGGACGGATTTCCAATCCGTCCGTCAACACCTCTGGTCCGCGAGCGTTGGCGTGCCGTCGCCGTCAACACCGGACGTCAACACCGGACGGATTGGAAATCCGTCCCACGTCCGCCGCCGAAGTCTATTTGATCTCGCGAATCCGGATGTTCTTAAACTCGACCCACATCGGGGCGCCGGCGTGCAGTTGCAGCGCGAGGATCCCCTCCTTCAGTGCCAGTTCCGGATGGTTGTCGGTGAAGTCCAAGACCAGCTTGCCGTTCATGGAGTGCTGAATGTGCGGACCCTTGGCGATGATCACGACATCGTTCCATTCATTCAGCTTGAACAGCTTCTCCCAGCCGGCCTGATCGATCAGGTCCGAC
>JAYTIB010000901.1:0-19882 GCA_043732205.1 Schlesneria sp.
TAACTGCATCCGGCCTTGGCCATCAGGTCGCCCTCGTAGGTGGCGTCGATGAACATCTTGCCGAAAGCCCCAAACGCCTCCGATTCCTCCAGCTTGATAAACACAATTCGCGCTCCGTTCTTCTTCACACCAGCCTTCAGATCCAGTCGCGCTCGAACGATCGGGATATTGAGCTCCGCGAGCCATTCGCGATAGACCTTCTCGGCGACATGCGGCTCGAACATCCACAGCTCTTCGTCATTGGTCGCTCGGCGCTTGTCGACGTAGCTGTCGAGCGTCCCGTACTTCCAAGCGGACGGCTGGCGGTAATGGGCTCCGATCCGACGATAGAACTCGCGCGACAATCCGCCGATCGCCGCCTTGTTCCCGATGTCGGTCGCGCCCAGCCCTCCCGCAGTCAATCCGCCGATGTGAGCACTGGGTTCAATGAGCAACACCGATTTTCCCATCCGCTTCGCTTGAATCGCCGCCGCCACGCCCGCCGAAGTGCCGCCGTAGACGACGACGTCGTGGATTTTTACCGGCACGGCCGCGTCAACCGGCGCGACGGACGAGGCGAGCAGGAGGACCAGAACCAGTTTGGCGGGAAAGTGCATGTGAGGCTCCGAAGTATCAGAATGCAAAGGGGATTGCCCGTGCGAGATGAGGACCGTTCATACTTCCGCTTCAGATTCACCGCAAGGAAGCGACAGCTCGACCAACATCGGCCTGACAAACAAGGTTGACGGACACCACCGTCACGACCAGACTGAAACAAGGGCCTCTTCGGATGCGGAGATCCGATCGAAGACTCGGCCACCATCGAAATCTCAAAGGTTCGCCAACATGACCGTGCAGACGTTTCATGACCTGCTCCACGAGAAGCCGTTCCGGCCGTTCCGTCTGGTGATGTCGAGCGGGCAATCGTATGACGTTCGTCACCCGGAAATGGCGATGCTCACTCGATCCGACATCCTCGTCGGGATCGGCGACGTCCGCGATGGCGTTCCGTCACGGTTCAAGATTTGTTCGCTGCTGCACGTGACGGCCGTCGAACCGATCGAGCAGACCGCGTCGGAATCCGGCGCGACATCGGTCTAACCCTCAGATCGGACCGAAGTCGTTGTGCTTCATTTCTTCCTGAATCCCTGGATGCTGGCGGGCCTGGCGGGCGTGTTGCTGCCGGTGCTGGCGCATCTGCTCAGCCGCAAGAAGTACGACACTGTCGAGTGGGGGGCGATGCAGTTTCTGGAATTGGATCCGAGTGCGCGGCGCAACCTGCGGCTGGAGGATTTGCTGCTGTTGCTGGCGCGGATGACGTTGATCGCGCTGCTGGCAATCGCGCTGGCGCGGCCCTGGTTCAACGGATCGTGGCTGGGACGCTGGGCGTCGACCACGTCGCGCGATGTGGTGATCGTCATCGACGGGTCGTACAGCATGGGTTGGGAGGGACGGACCGGCACGCCGCAAGCCGCCGCTGTGCGGTTGGCCCGGCAGTTTGTGGCGGACCTTCGCGCGGGTGACACCGTGATGGTGCTCGACGCGCGCGAGCAACCGCGGCTCGCGCTGCCCGGTCCCACGCGCGATCGTGAGCGGATTTGTCAGGCGTTGGACGACCTGCCGGCGCCGGGCGGAACCGCCAATCTGCACGAAGCGATTGCGAAGGGGATTCAGATCTTGGCGACCGGGACCAACCTTCAGCGTGAGATGCTGGTTCTCACCGATCATCAGGCACTCAGTTGGAAGCCCGATGATGAAACGCTGTGGGCGCGACTGGATGATCTCAAGGCCCAGTCGACCGTGCCGCCGCGGATCTGGGTGATGGACGCCGCCGGAGGCGAACTGGGCAACGCGTCGAACTTCACCATCGAGCGGCTGCGGTTGTCGCGGGAACTCGCGGTCCCCGGAGTCCCGATCCGGTTCAGCAGCAAGGTCCGGTATCGTGGCGGCAACGCACCGATCGCGCGCCAGGTGTTTGTGGAAGTGAACGGCCAGCGGCTTGCCGATCAGACCCTGCGATTGAATTTGACTCCCGATGGCGAGGCGACGGTGGAGTTCGAGCGCGCATTCGACAAGCCGGGTTCGCAACTGGTCAGCGTGATCCTCGACAGTGATGCACTGCCGGGTGACAACCGCTCGGACGCCGCAGTCGTGGTGACGGATTCATTGCCGGTGTTGCTGGTGGACGGCGACCGCAAGTTGGACCCCACGCGCTGCGAAACGTTTTTCGCGAAGGCCGCGCTGTCGGCCGGGGGTGCCGATGTTAGTTGGATCAAGCCGTCGGTCATCACGCCGGACGAACTGAACGTCGACACGATGCGGAACGCGGCGGTCATCGTGCTGGCCAACGTCGCCAAGATCCCGGCTGACACGCAGTCACTGCTGGAACGATCCGTCGCGAGCGGCCGGGGCCTGCTGTTCACACTGGGTGACAAGGTTCCCAAGGAGGGCTACGCGCTCGATCCGGATGCCCCCGCCGCCGTGTTGTTCCCGGTCAAGCTTCTCAATGTTGCGACGGAAACAGGGGAAGAGTCCGTCGGTGTGCGCGTGGCGGGTAACAGTCTTGAGTTGCCCTGGCTGCGTGAGTTCCGCGCCGACAAGGGAGGGACGCTGACCGACGCGCGGTTTTCGAAGTGGTGGAAGATCAGTGGGCAGTGGGCAGTAGGCAGTGGGCAGAAGAAAGACGGCAAAGATTCGGATCAAGGCGGGCGGTCTGGCGATCCAACAGACGGTGGCCACCATCAGCCACTCCTCGGCACGCCGGTTGTGATCGCGAAGCTCACCAACGGCGATGCCTGGTTGGTGACGCGCCGTTATGACCGCGGGACGACGGCCGTGCTGACATCGACGCTCGACGCCGACTGGAACACGCTGCCGGCCAAGACCGATTTTGTGCCGTGGTTGCATGAACTGCTGTTCTCGCTGGCGTCGACCTCAACCAACCGAAACGTCGATGTCGGCACACCACTGGTGCTGAACATTCCGCCGGAATTGAAGGTCGAAGACCACGAGTTCGTCGGGCCGGGCAACAAGAAATTCGCCGCGGAGCGCATTCACGACGAACTGCAACCGGGAGCGATCCTAACCGACGTGACTCTGCCGGGAATCTATCGCTTCGCCCGGAAGTCGGCGGACGGCAAGCCCTCGAAAGACGACGAGTATTTCGTCGCGAACTTCGACCGCGGCGAATCGGATCTGACGCTGCTCACCGGGGACCAGCGCAAGTCGTTGTCGGGCACAGACCGCCTGATCTTCACCAGCGATCTGCTCGAATTGCAACAGCAGATGTTCGCCGACTCATCACGGACCGAACTCTGGTGGCTGCTGATCTACGGCTTCCTGGCGATGATGTCAGTCGAAGTCTGGATGACCCGCCGAATGCTGCGCGGAGCGAAAGAACCGTCGAGCGAGTCGACTTGAAGTAAGGATCGGCGCACCAATGACTCTCGTAGCATGGACGCCTCGTCCGTGCGGCCCATTTCCACAGATGGTCACGCCTTGCCGCACGGACGAGGCGTCCGTGCTACGGTAAGTTCTCGCCAAATCACGGCAGTTATCCATGCGCTGCCCCTTACTGAATGACTGAGTGCGCGCGTCAAAACGAATTGATCACACTACCCACTACCTACTATCCACTACCTACTACCTACTACCTACTACCTACTGCCCCCGAAACACCGGCACCGGCAACTGGCCCCGTGCCCATTGTTGACCGGCATCGCTGTCGGGGACCACGGCGCGGACTCGGACGACGAAGGTTGTGCCGGGGCCGCCGGGGGCGTTGGCCATGCGCTTTTGGGCGAACTGCTTGGCCAGCGGCATTTGCTTCAGCGGGGCGACATTGGGCAGGAACCATTCGGCATAGCTGCCCGACTCGGTCTCGACCGTGACGTGGAACGACATCGGGCGCAGGTGCGAGATGTTGCGTATCCGGCCCTCGGCCTGCATCGACCCGTTGCCGACCCGGCCGGCGGTCATTTCGACTTCAGCGAGGTTGGCCTGAGTCAACAGGTAGCCCGGCGGCTTCGGGGGATCGAGCGACACTTTCTGTTTGTTGGCGGCGAGTTCGAGGGCTTGGGGAAACTCGCCCTGCAACTTGCCGATCCGCTTGCCGAAGATCCGCTCGAAGTCGGCGATGCGCGTCTGGGCGTCGTCCTTCTGCAGCGGCTGCTTCTGCGACAGCAATTGCAGGTATTCGATGTACTGTTTGCGGTACTTGGTCGCGAGGAACCAGTGGATGCTCCAAGCGTGGGCATAGGCTTCGCCCGCCAACACGTCGCCGCGAAAGGCGCGGTCGTCGGCGACGACATCGTCCCAGTCGACGTTGCGGGCGCGCATGGCGGATCGGGCGTAGCGTGAGTTCACTTTCAACGGACCGCCGTTGATCCGCTCGCCGTTCCCTTCGAACCCGGTGGCGATCCCCTCGTTGAACCAGACGGGGGCGGGCGACAGCCGCTGCAGCACGCCCCGGTT
This sequence comes from Schlesneria sp., assembly GCA_043732205.1. Classification (GTDB taxonomy): domain Bacteria; phylum Planctomycetota; class Planctomycetia; order Planctomycetales; family Planctomycetaceae; genus Schlesneria. The sequence goes on from JAYTIB010000901.1 coordinate 4,453, forward strand.
GTAGACCTGCTGGTGAATCGCCTCATGCAGCGGTGTTTCAAACGTGTGACATTCGCTCATCCGGATCACCAGATGGTTGGTCAGGCCGCTGTAGTAGCCGAGGATGTTCCCCGCCGACAGACCCCTGCCCCCGGATTCCTCGTTCGTGAATTTGATGAAGTCGTCGTCGGTTTCGAAGATCAGCAGCACCAGCGGATACCGCGGCTTGACGATGTCGACCTTCAGGTCATCGACGAACTCGAGGAAGACCTTTTCGACCAGCTTCATGAACGCCGCGCCCTTCCTGAGCATCGTGGCGGCCTTGGCATCGTATTGCTTCGGCAGCGGTTCCGAGAGGACCAGTCCGATGACGTACGTCGCATCGGAGTGGCCGCGAAACTTGTCGCGTCCGAAGCGTTCGGTCAACCGCTCCACTACGGTTGCCGGTGACAGCGCTTGGGGATCAGGAGCGGACTGGCGCTTGAGGATTTGTCCCAGTGGCACGAGTTCGATCCGGCCGTCCGTGCGTTCCAGCGCGAGCACCCCCTGGCCTTCACCGACCAGTCGCGCTTCGACCGTGACTTTGTTGCCGTCGTCCTCCTGCACGGTAAACAGATCGGCGGCAGCGTCGCCCACGATGCCGGCCAGGATCAACACCGTCGCGAAAGCGGTGCAGATTTGAAGGAGAGACGGAGAGGAACGGACGGCCATGAACAACTCCCGCGTGACAGGTTCGATCGCGCGGGGATTGTCATCCACGCCGATGCAAACGGCTAGTCCGGATAATTCATGAGTAACCACGAATCTCACGAATTTCACGAATCAGAAAAGGCTTCCGAACAGAGGTGGAAATCCGGTGTGCTGCGGACTGCGACTGACTGAATTGTGGCGGCATCTTCTGTCATGTCTTCGGATTCGTGGTATTCGTGAGATTCGTGGTGAATAATCCGGACTATACCGCTCGCGGGCATGACTGAGATGTTTTCGTTTAACCGCGTGGGCATCGCCCCGCGTGTTTTGAGCGTGAATCATCGCTCACACGCGGGGCGATGCCCATGCGGTTAAACGACTCCCCTTCGGCCGCGTAAGGTATAGTCAGAATTCTCACGACCGCGCACTTCGGACGGCACATCACCCGACCTGTTGGAGCGTTCAGGCGATTCCCTCGTCGGTCGCTTGAAAGACCGGCAGGCGCAGCCGCCAGCGGATGGCGGCCAGGCGCAGCAGCAGCGTTACACCGGCTCCGAACACCAGGTTGAATCCGTGTCCCGGCCACAACGCCGCAGCCCAAAGATACGCCAGACTGCCGATCAGCGCCGCGGTGGCGTACAGGTAAATCTGCGGTCGAAACACCAACGGAACTTCCCCCAGCAACACGTCGCGAAAGATGCCGCCGGCCACGCCCGTGACGACACCAAACAGCGCACAGATCGCGCTCGCCTGCCCCAGGCTGAACGTCTTGTGAGTTCCCGCCATCGCGACGAATGCGAGGAAGATGGCATCGGTGATTAGGAACGGTTTCGACGACGGATTCAAGAACCGCGCCAGGCCGATCGTCAGCGTCGCGGCGGCCACCCCCGAAATCAGGAACGAATGGTCCTGAACCCAGAACACCGGCTGGTCGAGCAGCACATCGCGCAGCGTCCCGCCCCCCACGGCGGTGACCAGCCCGAGCACGATGACTCCAAACCAGTCGATCCCCTTGCCCCGCGCGGCGAGCGCACCGGTCGCCGCCCCGAACACGACCGACAGATGTTCCATCACGTACACGTAACGCACGGCGTTCGCTCGATTCCGTCAAATTGATCGACCGGAGCCCAGCGTCCCGGTGAGTGTTATGTGTGGATCTGCATCCCGATCGCGGGGGTCGGATTCACTGCAGCGCCTGGTGGCACCGCGTCATCGTCGCATTGCCGGATGCTGCGTCTGAAACTGCCTGCCCGCAACAATGTCGCCGGTAATCAGGACACTGGACAGAACCAAAGTAATTGCACCCATCCGCCGGTAACGACCGGGACCGACAGCCAGCGGCACTGCGGCGAAAACTGACATCACTGCATACCAAGGCCAGGAATTGCCGGGGGCCGCCAGCAAGAACACCGAGAGGACGAGCAGCACAACAAAAACAATGAGAGAGATCTTGGAAATGCGTTCGTTCATGAGCGGTCCAACATTACTGGTGATCGACTTTGAACGTCTTGATCCCGTGCCGGGGTTCTACCCGGAACCGGGTTCAGGGCAAAGCCCGGCCATGATTGCGTCCAGGGCCAATGCCTTTTTGAAGCTGGACAGGATGTCGGGTGGGACCAGCGGCGCTTCGCCGCGCCGGCCCACCAGCAGTTCGCGATGTTGCCTGATGGTGGGCCGGCGCTCGAAGCGAGCTGGTCCCACCCTACATTGAACAAGGCGATGGCCCTGCGATTGCGTCGCGTTGCCCAGTCTGCGAAAACGTCGCCTCGATCGAATCCCCGGTGACGACTCACGGAGCCCCGCCATGTCCGCCCTGTTTCTAGCCTGTCTGTTGGCGAGCGCGCCGGAATCCGTGCCTGTCGGCAAAGCGACGATTGATGTTCCCTGCGCGGACGTGACCCTGAAGTTGTTCACGTACAAGCCGGCCCACTTCCGCGACGGGCCGATGCTGATGGTCTTCCACGGAGTCCTGCGGAATGCGGACGAGTATCGCGATCACTCGATCGCGATGGGCGACCGCTTCGGCGCGTTGATTGTCGCGCCGCTGTTTGACGAGAAGACGTTTCCCAAACCGAAGTATCAATTCGGCGGCATCGTGCAGGACGGCAAGGCGGTGCCGGCGGACGAGCGAACGGGTGAGTACGTCAACCGGATCGCCAAAGAGATCCGCCGCCGTGAGGGCCGACAGGACATGCCGTACGCTCTGATCGGTCATTCGGGGGGAGGCCAGTTCTTGGGACGGCTCGCCGCGTTCGTGAAGACCGACGCCCAGCGCATCGTGATCTCCAACCCGAGCAGCTACACGCTCCCCACGGTGAAGGCCGAGTTCCCCTATGGGTTCGGCGGCCTGCCGGAAGAATTGCAATCCGACGAGCTGTTCAAAGCCTACATGGCCCAGCCCGTGACCATCTATGTCGGGTCGAAGGACATCGTGCGCGACGAGTACTTCGACGATTCCGACAAGGCCGACGCCCAGGGCCGCTCACGGTTCGAACGGGGCAAGAACGCGTACGAGGTTGCCAAGCGCCTGGCCACAGAAAAGGGCTGGCCCTTCGGGTGGAAGCTGGTCGTCGCCGAGGACATCGAGCACGACCACGAAAAGATGTTCAACCACGCCGACTGCGCGAAGGCACTGGGCTGGAAGGCTGTGCGATAGCGCGGAACGGGGAGTTGACTCCAACTCTACCCACTACCCACCATCCACTACCCACTCACCACAGCGATCGCTCGTTGGTCGGTCTTCCGTTGGAGCCACAGCGCCGCTCCCAGGATGCCCGCGCCGGCGATCGTCACGGCGACGAGCGCCCGCCAGTCGCCGTGGCTCCACGGGTGATTTGAGACGGTGACCGAGTACGCCAGCAGGGCGAGCAGCGGCACGAACTGCGGCAACAGAGCCTCTTCGGCGATTCGCCAGAGGCTGACTTCCAAGCGTCGAAGTGCGTAGGGCAGCAGGATGCACAGTTCAAACAGAACCACGGGGATCGCCGTCCCCCAGGCGACTCCTTCGATGCCAAACGTCAGGCAGAGCGTGATGCTCAGGCCGAGGTTTGTGAAGGCTTCGCCCAGATAAATCAGCGCGGGAACCCGCACGTGTCCGCTGCCGAACAGGAAGGCCCGCAGGATGCCGCATGGCAGCGCGATCAGTTGCGCTCCCAACAGCACCATCAGGATGCGGTGCGACAGCGCTAAGTCCGCGCCGGTCAACTTGGAACCCACCCACAGTTTCAACACGTCGGCCGCGAAGAACCAAGCGCCGATGAAGGCGCCGCCGGTGAGCAGCAGCACGATGCCGAGTGTCTTGATCAGGAACCGGTTTCGTTTCGCCCGGTCCAGCGTCCCCTGCAGCGCGCCCGCCGTCGGCATGCAGATGTGCGCGATCTTGTCGACCGGCTGCTTGGCGGCCTGCATCAACCGCAGCCCGATGTAGTACGGCACGATCGCCTCCTTCCCCAGCAGCAGTCCGATCGTGATCGTGTCGGTGGCGTTGATCAACTGGCCGGCCACGACGCCGACGAACGACATCGAACTAAACTGGCCGCATTCCCGGAAGACGTTGCGGTCCAGCAGCGACGGTCCGACGGCAAGTGTGGGCAGGATCCGCCGGGCCAGGATGATGTACGACAGGTTCTCACCCACGGTGACGACAAAGCAGATCAGCGCGATCGTGACCAGCCCGTACCGGTCGCTCAGAAAAGCCAGGAACAGCACCAGCCGCACGAGGTCGAACGAGAAGCCGATGCCGCGCTCAAGGTCGAATCGCCGCAGGCCGTGGAGCACGCCGCCAAACACGCTGCCAGCCATCCCGACGGCGGCGTTGACTCCCAGAATCAAGATCGTGAGGCGCGCTTCCAGCAGATCCTCACCGCTCCAGCCGCCCCACAATCCGGCCGTCAGACACAGGATGCCCGCCATCAGGACCGCGACCCCACCCATTCCCAGGTAGATCGACAGGACGAGCGTGACCACCTGGTTGATGCGGTGCGAATTGCCTTCCGAATGATACTTCGCAACATACCGCGAGATCGTCTCACCCAGTCCGCAGTACAACAGCGCCGCATAGCTGGCGATCGAGTTGACCAGCAGCCAACTGCCGTACGACTCCTTCAGAACACCCAGCATGTAGCTGGTCAGAAAGAACCCGATCAGGAGGTTCGAGGCATGGGTGCCCCAACTGGCGAGAACGTTGCGGGTGACGGAGCCGAGTGACGACATGGGAGGAGGCTTTGCTGGGTTCTGCTAGGAAGGGTTCAATGCGAAGTGCGAAGTGCGAAGTGATCAGTGCAAAGTGCAAAATGGAAGAAAGGTAACGACGGCTCCAATCACGAACAGATTCCCGGATGTGTTGTCCGGTGGCCGGTGCGCGAGCCTCGCCATCGGATGCGACTGCCTTTTACTTTGCACTTGGCACTGATCACTTCTCACTTCGCACGCTTCCCAATCCATTGCGCCGCCACCGTCTGATCAGGTGTCACGGCAGGATCAGGTTTCCTTGCGACGATCCACGTCTGGCGTGCCGTGGGCCCTGTGATCTTGTCGACGTGAAATCCGACCTCGGTCAGCGTTCGCCGCAGCCAGTCGGGTGAGTGGTGATACCGCCGATAGCCGGCCCCCGTCGGCCAGCCGCGCCAGTGCTTGATGCCGCACGAATACAACATCCGCCGCAGCAGGAAACTGAGCCGCGTCGTCAGGCGGATTGGTTCCATGTTGAGTTGAAACACAAACTCGCCGCCGGACCGCAGCAGTTGGAATGCATCACGAAAATAAGTCGCGAGCCCCTCCGGATTGATGTAGTAGAAGACTTCGTACGAGAAGACCGTGTCGCATTCGTTGATCGACTCCGGCCGCAGATGAACGCCGTCGGCGACTTCGAACGAGACTTGGCTGACGTCGTTGCGGCGGCAGGCTTCATCGATCAGTCGCGGCGCGATATCGACGCCGACGACGCGGCCGAAGTGATCTGCCAGCGCGGTGGACATGCGGCCCAACCCGCAACCGACCTCGACCACCGTCCGATCCGGACCGCAGGTCATCCCCGTGACGGCGATCGCCCGGGCCAGATCATCCCGCCCGGACTGCAACACAGCCGACCAGTTCGAATCGGCCGAGACCAGCTTGTCCATGCTGTGAACGCCGACCTCGTCCAATGACTTGTTCCACCATTCGATGGAAGCGGTTTGACTCATGAAACTCCGACCCTTTGTGGAATACCTGCGTTGCGAAATTCACTTCAGGAATGGCATGTTCAATTCCCAAGTTTCCCGACTCTGCGGATTGCAGAAGTCCTGTTCTTCGCCCCGACGGGGCCGATGGAAATCAGCCCAGGGCAAGCTCGCTCGGCGAGCGCCGCCCTGGGTTAGAGCTCAGGGTGTCTGCCCTGAAAGGGCTACGGAACGCCGAGACCTCCAGTGCCCCTTCAGGGCACATCATTTCGTTGCACCCCCGATCCCAGGGCGGCGCTCGCGAAGCGAGCTTGCCCTGGGCTGGTTTCCGCCGCCCCTTCGGGGCAAAAACGGCAACACCTGCGATCCGGTAGGGTCAGCACATTTCAAATCCTGGCGATGTCCGGAACGACCGTATTTGATTAGACCGGCGGCTGACGATCCCGGCTCACTTCACGAACGAATCGCCAGACACTTCTGTTCTGGAGTCTACGTCACAAACGGACCGGCTTGGCGGCGAACGTGGCTTTTCCGCGACGTGACCGAGGGACTTGCGCGGCAACGTCGCTACAATCGCCACCCGTTGTCCGGTCGCTCCGTCGACCGGACGTCCCGCCGACGGAGCGGCGGGACTACAGTAGTCGCCATCCGGTCTGATCCATGTCCCCGATGACCCGACATCTTGTCTTTCAGGGAGCGCAATCGACGCTGGTGCTCTGCGCGCATCTCGCGGCGGTCGGGCTGACGCTGGTGCTGATCCTGATGCTGCTGCGTTACGAACGGCAACTGGTTTCGCGCACGGTCGGGAACTGGCTGCTGGCGCTGCGCGTCGCGGTCTTGGCGACGGTGCTGATGACGCTGTTGCAGCCGGTGCTCAGTTGGACGCTCGACCAGAAGCGGACCGGTCGAATCCTGATTGGCATCGACCTATCTGAAAGCATGGGGACGAGCGATGTTCACGCGATGCGTGCCGAAAAGCTTCGCTGGGCGCGCGGGCTGGGGATGATCGGCAACCCGTCGATCGACGCGCGGCTGGATCGCTGGCAACAGGCGTTCGAAGAGCAGCGCGAACCGGACTGGGTCGACCCCGCCGAGACCGCTGACGAGGATCGCCGCGCGGCGCTCGAAGAGTCGCGTCGCAAACAGTTGCTGGCGATCTTTCGCGAATTGGACGCGCTGCCGAGAAAAGAGATTGCCCGACGGCTGCTGGCCACCGTCCCGCATCCGTTGCTCGATGAACTGAAGTCACTCGCCAGGATCGAACTGTTCGCCTTCGCCGCCAAGACCGAGGCGGTCGAGCGTGAGCAATTGGAACAGATCGTGACGACTCCTTCCACGAGTTTGCTGACTGGAACCACGGATCTCGCCGCGGCCCTGCAATCGGGCGGCGCCGTTTCGGGGGGAGACGTGATGGGGCTGATCCTGTTCACCGAAGGCCGCGACCATTCGGGCAAGGCGCTGGCCCCGATGGCCGCGTCGCTGAAGGCGTCGAACATTCCGGTCTATCCGGTCATGCTCGGTTCCACGTTTCGGCCGAAGGATCTGTCGATCGCCTCGTTGGAACACCCGCAGACCGTATACAAAGGAGACCATCCGCAACTGAAGGTGACGTTGAGCACCGTCGGCTTCGAAGGCAAAACACTCGACATCGAACTGGTCCCCGAAAACGACCCGCTGGCGGTGCCGATCAAGAAGTCGGTCCTGGTGGCGGGGCCATCGGTGAATGTGGAGTTCGACCTGGATGCGATGGAGGTCGGCCGCAAGGCGTACATCGTTCGAACACCCGTGCTGGAGGGCGAAACGCGCGATGACAACAACAGCCGCACGTTCGCCTTCACCGTGGTCGATGACCGCGCGAAGGTGTTCGTCTTGGAAGGGGACGCGCGGTGGGAGTTCCGGTATCTCGACGCGGCGATGTCGCGCGATGAACGGGTGGATCTGAAGCGGGTGTTGTTCCAGCAGCCGTATCTCGGCGTGCTGCCCGAGCCATTCTTTCCGCAACAAGTGGAGATGCCGGCCGACGCGACCGATCCGGCGAAGTCGCCGTTTGCGAACGTCGACCTGGTGATCCTGGGCGACGTGTCGCCGCAGCACTTGAATGACAAGCTGCTGCAGTTGCTCCATGCGTTTGTGTCGGACGGTGGCACGCTGGTGATTTCAGCCGGCAAGCGCTCGATGCCGCAGGCGTTTCGTTCACCAATTCTCGACCAATTGCTGCCGCTGACGAACGTCCGGCAAATCAACCTGACCAATCAATCGGGCGAAGCGCCGCCATCGTCGCGCGGGCTGCAGATTCAATTGACCATCGACGGCGAACAGCAATCGATGTTTCAGTTCGCGCCCGATCCCTTGGAGAACCAGCGGATCTGGAAGGGTCTGCCCGGACAGATGTGGGCCATGCTGGGAGACCCGAAGCCCGGTGCGACCGTCTGGGCCACGACCGTCCTGCCCCATGAGATCGCCGATCCCCTGGCGGCGGACCGCAAGTACGCGGTGATCGTGCATCAGCATCTGGGATCGGGACAGGTGCTGTGGATGGGCTTCGACGGAACGTGGCGCTGGCGTTTGCGGGTCGGTGATTCGCACCATCATCGTTACTGGGGACAACTGGCGCGTTGGGCCGCCGCGAACAAGGTCTCATCGGGAAATGAATTCGTCCGGTTCGGCCCCGAGCGGCCCGACATTGAACTCGGTCACGATGCCATTCTCCGGGCGCGTTGGATGGCCCCGTTCCTGCTGAAGTTTCCCAAGCTGAAAGCGCACGCCGAATTCTTCCGCATTGGAGATCCGCCGGGGAAGTCGTTCACCAAGATCGACTTGGCCCCGGCGGCGACGAATCCGCTGCTGCACGAGGGAAAGGCGGTTTCGCTGCCCGCCGGTGAATACCGCGTCGCCCTGACAACAGACAACGCGGACCTCGGCGCGAAGCCGGTGGAAGCCGCGCTGTATGTTCACGATCGTCCGAGTCAGGAGCTGAGCGAACTCTCCGCCAACCGGGATCTGCTGACTCAGATCGCCGACGTCAGCGGCGGCCGTCTGTTTCTTCCGGACCAGTTGCACAACCTGCCCAAGATGTTCAAGACCTACGACGGCAACGTCTCGCTGTACGAGGAAAAGCCGCTGTGGGACCGCTGGCCGTGGCTGGTCCTCCTATTCGCGCTGATGACCACCGAATGGGTGATCCGCAAAGTCAACGGTCTGCCGTAGCCTGAAGTGGATTGTGGATTGTGGGCAGTGGGTAGCAAAGGCAGCCGGTAGCAAAGACAGACGAATGCATTTCTTGTCCCCTCTCCCCCGTCTTCGGGGGAGAGGGATAGGGTGAGGGGGCCGAGTGTCAGGACGACGCTCTGCCAAGATTCTTCGTGTCGCACGAAGATTCGAAACGTTTCCAGTCCGTTGAAATGCGCAGTGGTTATCGCGTTGTTCCCGACTCCAGCATTCTGTCTCCTCCAATGACCAACGACACCGATCTTTCCAACTCAGCCGACGCATCCAGGTTCGCACCGTGCAGCCGCATGGACGCGATGGAGCTGGCGATGCGCACGGCGGTGGTCGCCCATCTGATCGTCTGTGTGCTCTCGCTGGCGCTGTTGGCCACGCTGCACAGTGGAATCGGAATCTTCGTTGGCTTCGGCGTGGCTGCGGCGCTGGCCAGTGCGATTCCGTTCATCATCCTGCCGATTGCCGCGGCCATCGGTTTCTTCACGCACCTGGTGTTGAACGGAACGCGAGTCTCAATCCCGCTGCTGGTCCGAGTCCTCGTGATCCTGTTCGAAGCCACGCTGTTCGGCTGGATCGTGGTGCTGATCGTGATGTCGCAAGATTGACGAGGTTCGCCGGGCCTTGTGCGAGCGTGCATCTCAGTTCGGGGTGAAATCGAATGCACGGGTTGTTGTCGACTCTGAAGGAGTCAGGCGAGCGGCCGATGAATGTTTGTCCCCATACAAGCACGACGCGCATACAAGCACGACGCGCATACAAGCACGACGCGCAAGCGAGTGTGCCTGCAAACTCACTCGCTTGCGCAGCGTGCTTGTATCTTGCGCAGCGTGCTTGTCTGCCGATTCCTGCCGCTCGCCCAACAGCCGCCGCGACTTCGACAGACTGGGATGAACCGCCTTGCGGATTCCACCCAGATTCGTGACGCACACCCGCCTTGCGCCATCACACGACTTTGCAAATGACGCCGACGCACCGGGCTGTTATCGTGTTGTCCGGTCTGCTGCCTGGCGATTCTGAATGTCGAATCGCAGGGTTCCGCGGCCGAGACTGAGGAGTGATGATGCGCCACTTTTTCTTCGCCGGTGCCTGTGTGCTGTTCGTTGCCGTTGCCTCTTGCAGTCGGACCGAGGTTCCGAAATCTCAACCGGTGCCCGCTCAGACCGCTTCCCAAACGCCGGTGCCTGTACCGTCGCCGCAGCAGCCGGTCGATGCTCACGGCAAGCACGACGACCACGCCGCGCGCGATCATCACGCTGCAATCGTTCAACCGACTGGCGCTGGCCACGCGCACCCGGCACCGAAGCCCGCCGAGAGTCCGGCCGCGCAGCATCCGCAGGCATCGTCTCATGCCGCGGCACGCCCGCATCAGGCCGCCAATCATCCACCGAAGGACCACGCGCAGCCCGCGCACAACAAACCCGCAACGCACAACGGGCCCGTAACACACAACGTCACCCCAGCGCCCTCCAATCCAGTCGCGCCGACCAATCCACCGGCGCCGGCCAATCCACCGGCGGCGACCGAAGAAGCTTCGTCGCTGGCGATCTTCGAGAAACGCATCCTGCCGATCTTTCAGTCGGCGAAACCATCGAGTTGCTCGGAATGCCATTTGAGCGGCGTGGATCTCAAGGAATACATCCGTCCGACTCAGCAGGAGACATTTGTGTCGCTGGTCAGTGCCGGAATGATCGACGTCCAGAAGCCGGATGATTCCAAGCTGCTGCGATTCATCAATCGCCGCCCGGAGAAGCAGAGTCTCGTGACCGACAAGATTCGGCAGGAGGAATTCGAGGCGTTTCGATCATGGATTCGCGCGGCAGCCAGCGACCCCAAGTTGCTCGCGACAAAAGACAAGGCCGGGCCGATCGGGCCGCAGTTGTCCGACGCGGTGATCCGTCACGCGCGAACGGACCGCGTGCTGTCGTCGTTCATCGACAACATCTGGAATGAAACGGGACGGTGCGCGGCGTGCCACTCGCCCGACCGCAACCAGAAACAGGTCAAAGAACACGGCGAGCAGGTTTCGTGGATCAAGCTCGGCGATCCACAGGCGACGTTGAATCACATGATCGACGCCGGACTCATCGACCCGGACAAACCCGAGGCGAGCCTGCTGCTGATGAAGCCGACGCTGCAGGTGAAGCACGGCGGCGGCCAGAAGATGGTGGTGGGCGACCGGACCTACAAGCAGTTCCGCCGCTTCATCGACGACTACGCCACCCTCACCCACGGGAAGTACAAGTCCGCCGATCAATTGCCGAAGCCGAACAACGAAGTCTCGGCCTCCACCGACATCTGGATGAAGGTCGAGAACGTGCCGGCCCAGTACGACAAGATGCTGATGCAAGTCGACGTCTATCGTCGCACCGATTCCGGTTGGTCGGAGTACCGCGTGGCGACATCCGATCGTCCCGTCTTCGGTGCGCAGAAACTGTGGCAGCACTCGCTGAGCCTGACCGCGCCGCGGGGGTCGGCGTGGGCGAATGAGATCCGCTCCGAAAAGCTGCCGCCGGGCCAGTACCTGGTGAAGCTGTATGTCGACCAGTCGGGAAAACTGCAAAAGGACTTCGCCGCCGAGCTGGGCGAAAAGGATTTCGTCGGCCAGGTCGAATTCCAAAGCCGCTGGCCCGCGGGCTACGGACAAATGACGACAGTGAAGTTTCCCGCGAAGTAGCAACGTGTTGAATGACGTCGCGCAGGCGGCTCATGGTGTGCTTGATCGTCGTTGCCTCGATTGCGATTCCAGCGTTCAGTCGGCATCCTTCTGGTCATGACAACTTCAGTGACAGTCACGACCGGCGCGAGGCTGCATTTCGGGCCGCTGGCGGCGGCCGGATCGACGGGCGGGAAATTCGGCGGCGTGGGGATGATGGTCTCCGCGCCCGGTTACGTTGTCTCCGCACAGGTCGCCACGGAAGACGTTTGTCTCGGGGATCAGACCTCGTGCTTGCGCGGGGCGGAGTTTGTTCGCCGTGTGCGTGAAGCGACTCGCGACACACTCGCGCTCCCTCCGGTCCGGGTCGAGTTCTTGGAGACGATTCCATCGCACGCGGGGCTTGGCTCGGGAACGCAGTTGGGACTGGCGGTCGCCCGTGTGCTCAGTGAACTGGCGGGTGAGCGGGATGTTCCCAGCGAAATGTTGGCGCGACGCGCGGGACGGGGACTTCGATCGGCGATCGGCTTGCATGGTTTCGCCAGTGGTGGCTTCCTGGTGGATGGCGGTCGATCAGGATCGGGGGAATTGGGGACGCTCGTTTCGCGGATCGAATTCCCCGCCCATTGGCGGCTGATCCTGGTCGCGCCGCGGCTGTCGAAGGGCCTGTCGGGGGCCGAGGAACAGAGTGCGTTTGCATCTCAGCCACCGATGCCCCCGTCGCTGACCTCCGAACTCTGCCGCATCGCGCTGATGGAGTGGATGCCGGGTCTGATCGAAGCCGATTTCGCCCGCGTGTCGGGCGCGATGTACGAATTCGGGCTGCGGGTCGGCCGGTTCTTCGAGCCTGTGCAGGGAGGGGTGTTTGCTCATCCACTCATGGGCCAATTGGCAGACGAAGTGCGGCGGCGCGGATTGAACGGCGTGGCTCAAACGTCATGGGGCCCGACGACCTGCGTGCTGTGCGAAGATGAAAAGTCGACGCGGGAACTGATGACCGCACTGGAGGCTGATGCGCGCTGGGGCGAGTGCGTCTTCCAACTGACCGAGCCGCTCAATCGCGGTGCCCGGGTCGAGCGGGAGTAACGCGAGCGGTAGGAATTGATCTACCCGTAGGACGGATTTCCAATCCGTCTGGTGTTGACGGACGGATTGGAAATCCGTCCTACGTCATCGGTCGTTGATTTTCCGCGGACTCCCGAAGAAGCGGCGCGGCCTGGTCGACCCGACGGAAGCTGCGCCGTTGCGCTCCCGCCACACAACGCGAAAGAGCCCGGCCGATTCCTCGGCCGGGCTCTGTTGTGTAGCACTCATTTCGCGACATCGCCGGTTCAGACGACGGTGGCGGTCGGTTCAACTTCCCATGTGAACAGCCGCTCGGGCAGATCGGCAATCGTGACGAATCCCTTGCGACCGTCGGCGGCCTCCAGTTCGAAACCGACACTGCGCAGTTGTACGGCCAGTGGCGAATCGTTGGCGATGAAACCATCGTCCGGAATCGCCCGCCACCATTGCAGGTGGGGCCAGTCGCGTTGCACGGTTGTCAGACAGGTCAACATGGTTCGGCCACCGGCTCCCGGTTTGAAGCCGGCGCGGGTCGCCACCTCGGTGAAGGTCGCCACCTTGTCGACGCGTTTCAACTCCCACAGCACCTCCGCCACGTTCTCGGCACGAACAGACGCCACAATCGTCTCCTTCCTGTTTGCCGCACGGTGCGACGACCCGACTTTGGGCAATCTTCGAATGATTGCCGGTCGTCGTGCGCCGGTTGGCAGGTGATAAAACAACAGGCGGCATTGGTCGGTCATCGTGACCTTGGCAACGCCGCGTTACGGGTCCATTAGGTTGGTGTCCAAGGTACTCGAATCAACCTGGCGGAACAACCCTCGACATCGACTCGGCGCATGTCGCGCACGCATTCGAATGACCGTCTCGCCACGCGACTGGGCTCAGAGCTTGTGAGTCTTTGTGGCGCGGGTTTCAACCCACGCAAGATGTCGCACCGCGTCGGCTACAGCCAACGCTACATCTTGTGGCGGTCCGCCATCGAAATTGAAAGATCCACACGCTCTCACCACTTCGTGGCGGCGGCGCGTTCGAGCGTGAAGACTGTCGTGCCGTTGCGGAACACAGTCACCGTCCCCGTCGACTGACTGACGGTGATCGCCATGCACAGCGTGTGCGCGGTGATCGCGGCCGCCGTCTGATGACGGGCCCCCAGCCCCGATGGCAATCCCGGCGGCGCGGACTTGGGCATCAGGTACGTGCCGGCGCTCAGCACCGTTCCGTCCCCCTGGATGACGAACGCACCGTCAATGAGCGCGAACTCTTTGATCGTCTCGGCCAGGCTCGGGTCGAGGATATTGCGGAGATTTTTCGAGTAACCATGAAACGGATTCAGCACCAGTTGCTGGGCGTGTCGCAGCACGTTTCTGGCGTCACCCACGACGAACATCGTGCCGACGGGATGTGCCTCGCGACCCTCCGCCGCGATCTCGACCGCCAGCGACACGATCCGCAACATCACGGCCGGGCGGACCACATCGACACCGCGCCGGTTCTTCTCGGACAGCATCGCGCGAAAATGGGCTTCGGGCTTGGTGATCGAGATGCTGTCCAGACGGCGACCATCGGCGCCGGTCACGCACACGACGCTGTGCTTCTCGTTCAGCAACCCCTGGGATGCGGCCAGCAGCAACCCGAGGTTCGATCGGTCCAGACGCGACAGCGTGGCGTGCAACCCGTCGAACACGTGCGTGTCCTCGCGCTCGATCTCAAAGTCTTCGCTGTGTTCGGTCGTGACGAGCAACAGGCGGCCCTTCCAGTTCGTCAGCAGTTCCCAAGGGACGCCCTCCAGCCGGTCCACGGCCAGCAGCAACGCCTGCGCGCCGACAGACTCCACCAGTTGCATCGCCTGCTTGACCAGCATCTGTGTCAGGCGGGGGATGCTGGGAGCCCGCAGCCGCCGTTGTTCCGGTTGCAGCCCGGCCTTGGCCAGTAACAGCAGATCGATCGACCGGGCGTCCTTGGCCTCGATCAGTTGCTCGCGGAATTCGGACTGCTTCAGCAACTCGGCCAGCGCCGCCAGCACTTCGACATGAGTCTGCTGCAGCTTCCGGCCGATGACCAGCAGGACGATCAGTTGAACTTTCTGGCCCGCGGGGACGCCATAGTCGACACCCTGCCGACTGCGTCCCATGACGACGCGGAAGTCGCCTTCCCAGTCGATGAACGCGTGTGGCAGGGCGAAGTCGCTGGAGACCAGTGTCTGGGCGGCCGCTTCACGCTCTTCGATGGCGCTCAGCACGACCTCGGAGGCGATTCCCTCGTCTTCCCAATTGGCGGCCTGCACCAATGACCGGATCGCAGCCGGGCGCGACTTGGCCTGCAGCTCGACAATGCGAATCGCACTCACCAGTTCGCCCAGGTCCAATTGGCGGCCTCCGCACAGATCGAAGGAGAAAGATTTGAAACGGGACACCCTTTCGGCGCGCCGGGTTCTTATATTCCACGGCACTGTGAAATCGCAACCTAGACGTCTCCGACAAAAGTAGCAGGCACACTCCGTGTGCCGTCCGCGATAGCGCGATTCGCAGAGGAATTCGGTGAACGGCACATGGAATGTGCCTACTAGTGCGCTTCCAAGGGGATTGAATCAGCGGGGTGGAAGTCCCCGTCAGAGTTGGATCTGAACTTTGTATCCGAACGTCACTGCGTTGTCGCGAGA
>JAYTIB010000902.1:0-7609 GCA_043732205.1 Schlesneria sp.
CATTCCGTCGACACTTTGACGCAGCAGCACATACACGATCGTCGCGCTGGTCCAGAAGAAACTCAGCGCGTATGTCTTCAGGCCGAGCTGGACCAGGGATTCAATGGTCGAAAGTGCGAAGGGTGTGGCCGACGTCTCGCCCAGCCCGAGTTGAATTGCCAGGCCGGACAGATGAAGCGTCCAGTGCGCCAGCCAGTGCGCCAGCCAGTGCGCCAGGAACATTGCCACTGTTCCGCAACCGGCGGCCACGATCCAGCACCACGCGAAGTACCACGGCCGGCCGGTCCACAGACTGTACGAGCGGCTGAGACCTCCGAACCCGTCGCAATCGTCGGTCGCAATCGCCGCCACCATCAGCGGCCAGCCGAGCAGAACTGCAATCAGCAGGCAGGCCCCGACCAGGCTGCACAGCGCCACGACCGGACTGGTGACCATCGCCAGCGCCGGTCCGATCCACGGGAAACGCCCTGAAAAAGCCGCGATGACAGCCGGAACCATGACCACGACAACGGCCGCAGTGGGGAGCAGTGGTGCGATGACGGCTTGAGTCCACCGCGTCAGACCAAACTGAATCCCCTTCCGCACGGAACCCTCTTCGTTGCCGGTGAACTGCCGCCCGGCCAACCGGCAGATCACCAATCCGAACAACGACCAGACGGCGACCGACCAGACACAGAAACTGGCCGCTTTCAGCCGTCCCGCCGTCGTCTCACCCTGTGCCAGCACCGCCACGGCCGATCGCAAAACATCGGCCCACGGGTGCGCCGTGTCGGTTGTCAAAGGGAGCGGCCACGGGACGCGCGGGGGACTCAACCGCCCCGCGTCCCGGTCGATGTTCCAGTCGGCAATCATCGTCAGGGAAGGGACGCCGGGTGCGATCCATTCCAGCAGCGACTGACCAAGCCACAGCGCACTGACCGCTCCCGCCGCCACGATCAGTTGCCGGAACGAGGCGGCCATGCCGATTGCTCGAAAGACGTGCAGCCAGGGAAACAAGCGCCGATACGGAATGCTGTCGGGCAGCGTCATGCGATGGTCCCTTGTCCTGGATTATTCACCACGGAAAACACGGAAGTTCACGGAAGGGAAGAAGAGTAAGACGTTGCGTGAAAGCGCCTGCTCTTGCTCAACAAACGCAGCGCAAGACGTCGACGTGTTGCGACTCTTCCACTTCCGTGAAATTCCGTGTTTTCCGTGGTTCCTCATGAATAATCTAGGTGTGGTGGTGATGAATTCAGACTCTCCGCCCGGCAATGTCGGAGATTGCGGCGCGGGATGCAACTGTGTTGAAGAGAAGGATGAAGGATGAAGGATGAAGGATGTCAGTTCGGCCCGGTTGCACGATTCGTCGCGTCGAACATGTCCCTCTTCCTCCTTCCTCCTTCTGCCTTCCGCCTTTCTTTCCCCTCTTGCTCGAATCTGGTAAGAACTTCGCGTTGCCGAACGATCACGATTCGTCACTTGCATGCATCACGAGGACTCACGATGGATTTGCTCAGCACGCTGTCTGGTTCGCTGATGGAGAACTTCTTTCCCGCCGGTTGGGATCTGGCGAAGATCGATGCCTGCGTCGATCCCGACCCGGCCACCATCACCGTGCGCCAGAAGGGCTGGCACAAGCACTTTCAGCCCGTCCCGTGCGGCAGCCTGGCCGACTTCGACATGATGCTCGGCCATGAAATCGCGCTGACCATCAAGCAGGCCCGCGATGCGGGCGAGCAGGCCGCGCTGATCCTGCCGGTCGGACCGATGGGGATGTATCGCTGGGCGGTCTACTTCCTGACCGAATGGAATGTCGCCTGCGATCACGTGCATGGTTTCAACATGGACGAGTGGTCCGACAAAGAGGGGAACACGCTGCCACCGACGAACACCGGCGCCTTCCAATACGCGATGGAACTGGCGTTCTACGGACCGCTCGGCAAGCTGACCGTCCCGAAAAAACAGCGGAACTTCGCCACCAAGAAACTGTTGCCGGCGTATGCCGAAAAGATCGGCGAACTGCGGGGCAGGGGGGCGAAGCTGACCACGATCTTCGGCATCGGTCGTGTCTGTCACATCGCATTCTGGGAACCCCACTTCGCGGGCGAGTTCGCCTCGGTCAACGACTGGAAGCGTCAAACGCACCGCCTCGGCGCGCGACTGCATCCGCTGACGATCGAGCAGAACGCGCTGACCAGCTTCAAGAGTCGCACGACTCACGTCCCCGCCTTCGCGAACACAATCGGCCCCGGCCTGTTCCTCGGCTGCGACAAGATTATCGGCGGAGCGGACGGCACGTTCGGCCGCGGCATGATGTGGCAGGGCCTCTCTCTGTGGATGACGCTGCGTCACGAACCGACCCCCTGGATCCCGTCAACCTACATGCCGACCCAACCCGGCCGCCTCTTCTTCCTGAAGGAACTCGCCGGCCCGCTGCTGGCCGAGTGCAACTGACGCGTCCCGCCGGGGATGACCCGTCGTAAAAACGAGCAGCGACGAACAGTGACAAACACGATTGTTCCGCAGCACTTCGGTGCGCGACTGGCAGCAAGTATGATTTGACGCTCAAGGAGATGTCACATGCGAATCACGTCCGTCACACTCGTCGGTCCGGTTTGTTTCGCTCTTGCGGGATTCATCGTGCCGGTTGAACGCGTCTGCACGGCGGCCCCCGCCAAGCCCGCGGCCAAATCGGAGTCAAAATCCCCGACCGATGAGGCACCGCCCGAGATTCCGACCGTCCCGTACCTGACACTCGCCCTCGTGCGCGATCCCTCGGTCCACGCCGAACTCGGACTGAAGCCGAAACAGGTTGGCGATGTGCAGGCGGCGATCGCCGAGGTCGATGAGTCGTTCTGGCAACTGCGTGACGTCCCCGTCAAGAAATGCGCCGCGCAGTTGGACTCACTGAAGTCCAAGCTGCAACAGCGGCTGAAGCGCGATCTGACTGCCACCCAAATCGAACGGCTCGACCAGATCATCCTGCAGGCGCGCGGCTGGAAGGCGCTGGTTTCACCCGAGGTCTCGGAGCGGTTGAAGTTCTCTTCCGACCAAGTTTCAAAATTGAAGACCGTCCTGGCCGATGCCACCAAGGAACGCGAAGCGGTCGAGAAAACAATCACCGGCCAGTCCGCCGCCAGTCAGGAACAGGCGCGCGTCAAGCTGCGGACGGCCGAGACAAAGCGCTTCACCGATGTCCTCTCCACCAAGCAACAGACTGAGTACGGCAGCCTGCTCGGCAAGGCCTTTGATCTGAGTCGCGTGATGCAGGTCGGCTGCGTGGCACCCGAGCTGCGGGATGTCACCGCGTGGATCAACTCGGAACCAATCACGCTGAAGCAGTTGCGAGGCAGGGTGGTCGTCGTCCACTTCTGGGCCTTCGGCTGCATCAACTGCATCCGCAACCTGCCGCACTACCAGGGCTGGCAGGAGAAGTTCGCCAAAGACGGCGTGACCATCATCGGCATTCAAACCCCCGAGACCGACAGCGAACGAAAGCTCGACAACCTGCAGCGGAATG
The DNA here is from genome assembly GCA_043732205.1 of Schlesneria sp. GTDB lineage: Bacteria > Planctomycetota > Planctomycetia > Planctomycetales > Planctomycetaceae > Schlesneria. Next base: position 3,503 of record JAYTIB010000902.1, read on the forward strand.
TGATCGAGCGCAAGATCGAATACCCCGTGGTCTTCGACGGCGCATCCGAAAACTGGAAGGCCTGGGGCAACAACATGTGGCCCAGCGTCTACCTGATCGACAAGCAGGGCCGCGTCCGCAACTGGTGGTACGGCGAACTGAACTGGGAGGGAGCCAAGGGGGAAGAATTCCTGCGTAAACGGATCGCGGAACTACAGGCCGAGAAGTAGGGATCGGCACTGAAAACACTGTCGCGATTGTCGTCTTTCGCTCCGCGAAAGAACGTCCCTTTGCGGAGCGAACGACGACGTCCCCAAAGTCGCTCGCTCGCCACGTCCTTGTCACTGGCGACTGCGCATCCTCAGTCTCGACATGAACCGCCCCGAGTTCCCCGCCACCGAGTTCACCTCGGTGGTTCAACGGCTTTTGCACGACTCGCGTGCCGCGGCAAACCAGTAGTGCAAAAGCCGTCGAGCCACCGGGACAAGCCCAGTGGCGGGAAATCGTTTCAGGCAACCCGGGATTCAACTTGTCGGGCAGTGGAGTGCCGAATCAACGATTCAAATGTGCGCGAGGCCGGTCAGGATGAGTTCGGCGATGCGGGCTGCGTCGGGGGTGCGGAAGAGCTCCTGGTTTTTGGCGTCGGTCAGGCCGTTGCTTAGAGCTGAGGAGAGGCCGAGGCGGCCGGCTGACAGGATGTCGCTGGCCATGCGGTCGGGGGTGACGAGTGAGCTGGTCAGGTTCAATGAGGCCGGATCAACCGAGTCTTCAGCAGTGACGACGGTCAGGCCGCGACTCTTCGCGACTTCCAGTATGGAGTCGATCGATGGAGCAATCTTGCCGACTTCCGGTTGGCCAAGTTCGGGTTGTCGGACATCGGGACGGTCGCGTCCCTCAAGCAGATCGATCACGGCGCGCGCGGCACCGCCGAAGGCTCCGACCAGATACAGCGGATGGGCCGCGGATGTTAGTGACGGCGGCACCGACGATAGATCCTTCGCGTGCGCCAGGTTCACCATGATCGAGAACCACGCTTCTTCGACCACTCCGGGATAGAGGCCGCTGAAGCCGAAGAGCTTGCCGCCGATAACCACTCGGGCTTGAGTCTGCGCGGTCATCTGTTGCCGCATCAGCGTCAGGCCGCGTGTCCAGGCAAGGCGACGCAGCGGCGTATCGGGCAGCTTGAAGACCTCACACTGCGGGGGCGACGCATTCGGCTTCGGCGGGAAGAGGGGTGCGCCGGTCTCGTCGATGTCCGGGATCTCGGCCAGTGACGGCCGCGGTCCTTTGGTCAACTGGGCCACCTTGCCGAAGAGCTTCAGGATCGGGGCGGTATAGCTCAGCCAGAGCGGCCACGGGGGGATGTTGAGGATCGGAGCGAGACTCGCGCCGGCGTTCGATGCCAACTGCGAGTAGCCTCGCACCAGATCAAACAGCCGCAGCGTGAAGTTGTTGGTTGGTCCTGCCGCCGGGGGATCGAGCCGGCCGCCATAGGCGATCTGCAAGCCGGCCATCAGCAGCGAGAGATGAATCTCGTCCGTGAGCGTCTGTTCGTGGTACGAGCAGAGTCCGTATTTGGCCAGCTCGGCGGAGTCGGAAATGGAGACGGCGACGGTCTTCATCGCATCAGACCGCTTGGTACGCGTGAGCTGCGTCAGCGGGGTAACGAAGTCGGCGTCTCGCAACGCGGTAAGCACGTCCCGCTCGGGCTTGGTGAGCGGCGGGTCGGGATACACGAAGACCTGTTTTCCCGACCCCGGGGCCGGATAGCGGCTGAGCGTGATGGCTTCGGGCGGCGTGGCCAGGATCACATCGCTCGGCGAGGCGTTCGGCGTCGAGGCCCACAGCGCGTTGAGGCAGGCCCGATTGTGCAGGAATCGCAGAGCCTCGCGGGTCGCGTGAAAGACGATGCGGAGCGCGTCCGCCTTGCGGTTGCTGCCGCTCCAGTGAACCGTCGGGACGTTGCCGAGATACGGGAAGTTCCGCCGCTCACCGCGGTCCAGGGCGTCGACCAGCAGGATCGGGATTTCCAGCCGCTTCGAGACCAACACCTCCCACTGACAGTACGGCCGCGACGCGTAATGGTCGCTCAAGAACACGATGACGATCGAGCAGTCTTGAATGCCTTGGTGGATCTCCTGCTCGAACTTCTCCGCTGGCGGAATATCTTGCGCGTCGAACCAGTACTGAATGGGAAGCTCTTTCACGGCCAACTCGACATTGCGCACGGGGTCGGCTTCAGCGGCATTCGCGTCGGCCGCCTCCAGATCGGCCTTGGCATGGCTGAGGAACAACTTCACGGGAGGCCGCCGGCCCGGTCCCGCCTGGGCTGCTCGCGGTTCGAGGAGCTGGATTGCTCGAATCGCAATCTGCAACGCGGCATCGTCAGCAGCGCGAGCGAGCCAGTCCTGAAACTTCTCGCTCTGCGCGGCCTGCGTCTGCTTCTCGGCTTCGGTTTGCGCCTTCTTCATCGGCACTTCGGGAGCTTCCGCGACTCCCACCATGTGCCGCTGGTCAGAGATCAGATAACCGTCGCCTCCGACGGCAATGCCGAAGACCAGGTGCCGGTGGCCGGAGTTGTTCGCGCGAGTGATTCCGTCTTCCAAGAACTGTGCCCATTGCGCGCCGTTGCCATCGTCGACAAGTTGAGCCATGCGAGCATCCGCCAACACAACGACCAGCGTGTGCTGCGAAGCATCAAGCTCGATTCCATCCGACCCGTCCCAAGCCGGCGGCAACCCGTCGCCGCGATCCGGCGTGAAGAACACCGGCACCCGCAACCCCCCGCTCGCCGGCGGATCGACAAACCGCCGCATCAACTCCTGCCCCAACAACCCCGCCGACTCCGACTGAGGATGAGCGAGCAGGAACAACCGCAATGGAATAGGTTTCATGGTCGATCTCCCGAGTTGTGTGAGGACGAAACGCACTACTTCGCCAAAACGCGGTCCTTCTGCCGAATGACCATGCCCTCCTTGGTCTCGATGTCGGTCATCAGTTGACTGACTTTCCGCTTTGAGCAGACGCGGAGTTTCCACAGGGCGCGCAGAATGTCGATCAGGTCAAAAACCTCAATGCCCTCGGCCGCGCAGAAATTCCGTGCGCGACGATCGTTGGTGAGGAATGCGGCACCCCGCGTCTGACAGAGTGTGATGGATTCGGCCTCGCCGTTGTCGAGCGTGGAGGGAAGTTTGAGCCGGCGGACCACTTCCTCAGCCGTCAACGCCAACAGTTTCAACCTGTCACTCTCAATCAGATCGACGGTCGTTTGCAGGAATTGGCGTCCCTCGCGCACGCCGGCCAGTAGTTCCGCGTAGACGGCCGAGGCCACGCCGATTTCATCGTGACTGAACAGGTCGAAGAGCAAGTCCAGTCCCTCGACCCGCGCGAAGGTGCCGAGGATGTTGGTGTCGGCCAGGATCATGGGCGTCGTTTTCGAATGCGTTCGACCGCCTCATCGAGCTCCTTCACTGGCCGCGTTTCGATCTCGATCCGGGCTCCCCGCTGGGCGAGCAGTTCCTGGAATCGCCACTGTGTCATCCCCGCCAACTCGGCGGCCCGCCCGAGCGTGATCTCCCCGTCCACATAGCGCCGGATCGCCGCCTCCGTTCGCAGGTGCGGCTTCACGGCAAACAGCGTCTGCACCGCCTCGCGCAGGGCGTCTGCCTCGCTGGCGAAGCAACCCGCCCGCACGATGGCGGACAGCTCCTGATCGACCTCGGGCGGTGCTGGTTTCGTCTGTGACAGGGCCATGAGAAATCACCTCCAAGTCAAAACACCGGGCTTTGAGCCGAGTTGCTCTGGACGAGTCTGACACGTGTTGGCGGCTGTCGACCCAGCCATCCGTTCGCGCCCACTATAACATTCGGCAGCGGTCGTTGAATCGTGGCCAGGAGCATGATCTGGTTGAAGTCGGCGTCCGCCTGAAACCGGATGGTCATGGGCCAACCGCCTGCATCTGCCGTCGGGCGTCCGCCAGTTTCTGATAGAAGGTCGGGTCCGCCTGCCGTGACGTTTGCCAAAGGGCCGCAACATCGGCCCGCGCCCCTTTCAAGGACACGTCGCAGACATCGCGATGGGCCAGATAGTACGCCAGGGCACCGTACACCTGCTCCAGTGTCAGCACGG
>JAYTIB010000903.1:0-2884 GCA_043732205.1 Schlesneria sp.
ATCAGGCCATCGGCGATCAGGCCCTCCATCGCTTCGCCGCCGTTGCCGGTGGCGTGGAATACGAGCACTTCATAGCCGGCCGCTTCCAGGATCTTTCGCGCGTGTTCGACGCACGGTGTCGTCACACCGAACATCGTGGCGGCGATCAGCGGCTTGTCTTTTTGGTCCCCTCGCCCCCGTCTTCGGGGGAGAGGGTTAGGGTGAGGGGGTCTTCGGACTCGGGTGATGCTTGTTCAACAGGCGAACCTTCGTCGGCCGGTGTTCTGTTTTTCGGAGTCGCTCGTTCATCGGCCCCCCTCACCCTAGCCCTCTCCCCCCCAAGGCGGGGGGCGAGGGGACCGGACGAGGCCCTGCTCAGCAGCACCATGCCGGCCATTGCTCGCGCCGCTTCACCGAGCACCAACCGGCTGATGCGGTTGAGGCCCGCGATGTCGACCACCGCGTTCAGCATCAGGATGTCCTTGCCGCCGACGTAGGGACGTGTTTGACCCGATGCGAGCGTGCTGACCATCAGCTTGGGGAGGCCCAGCGGCAACGCTCGCATGGCGGCGGTGCCGATCGTGGTGCCCGCCGAACCGCCCAGCGCCAGCACTCCTTGAACCTCGCCGCGCGCGTGTGCCGCCGTGATGATGTTGACCGCACCGGCGGCGGCGGCCGTCACCGCCTGGCCGCGATCGTTGGTCTCACGCAATGCGGCCAGTGTCACCCCCGCCGCGGCGAAGAGCTGTTCGCGCGGGATGTCGGCCGTCACCGATGGCGAACCGAGGCACCCGGCGTCCACGACACACGTCGCCACGCCGTATTCGTGCAGCAGGTCGCGGACGAACGCGATCTCATGCCCCTTCGTGTCGAGCGTTCCGACGAGATAAACCGGCATGGCTGGGTTCCGCGGGGTGAAAGGCCGAAGGCTGGAGACTGGAGGCCGGAGGAAGAAGTGGTCCGACGCGATATTCTGCACCTCCGGACTCCAGCCTCCAGCCTCCGGTCTTCTGAATCGTGGCCTTGATTTGTTTGAATCGCAACCCGTGGCCGGGTGACTTGGTTATACTCCGCCGACCATGCCTTCTGATTTGTTGCCTCGTCCTGAATTGCTTGCCCCCGCCGGAGACCGCGACTGCCTGCGTGCGGCGGTTGAAAACGGTGCGGATGCCGTCTACTTTGGTCTGAACTGCGGGTTCAACGCGCGGGCCCGCGCGACGAACATCGAACCGGGCGAGTTGCCCGAGATCATGGCCGGGTTGCATCATCGCGGCGTGAAGGGCTTCGTGACGCTCAACACGCTCGCCTTCTCCGACGAGTTGCCCGAACTCGAAGCGCTCGTGCGAATGATCGCGCGGGCCGATGTCGACGCGGTGCTCGTGCAAGATCTGGGTCTCGTGCGACTGATCCGGGCGACGTGTCCGGACCTGCCGATTCACGCCTCGACCCAGATGACGCTGACCAGCGCCGAGTGCATCCAAGTGGCCGAGGAGTTGGGGATCGAGCGGGTCGTCCTGCCGCGTGAATTGTCGATCCGCGAAATCGCCAAGCTGCGGCAGTCGACGACGGTCGAGTTGGAAGCGTTCGTGCATGGCGCGCTGTGCGTCGCCTACTCCGGTCAATGCTTGACGAGCGAATCGCTCGGCGGACGGAGTGCCAATCGCGGTCAGTGTGCCCAGGCCTGCCGACTCCCCTACGATCTGATTTGCGATGGCGAAGACGTGGATCTCGGTCCGCAAAAGTATCTGCTCAGTCCCCAGGACTTGGCCGCTTACGATCTGACGCCCGACCTGATCGCCGCCGGAGTCTGCTCGTTCAAGATTGAAGGCCGGCTGAAGACTCCGGAATACGTGGCGAACATCACGCGGCACTATCGCACGGCGATTGATGCCGCCGTGCGCGGCGAGCCGGTCGAATTCACGCGGGACGAAGTGCGCGAGATGGAGCTGTCGTTCTCGCGCGGCTTTTCACCCGGCTGGTTGCAGGGTGACGATCACAAGATGCTGGTCCCGGCCCTCAGCTCCACCAAGCGCGGTGTGTTGCTCGGCGAGGTGACTCGGCTTCGCGGCGGTCGCGTTGAGATCCGTCTGTCGGGTCCGGTCGCGCGCGGTGACGGCGTGGTGTTCGACGGAGACCGGGAACAGGCGGGAGGCCGGAGCCCGGAGGCTGGAGGGAGTGCGACAAATGTCGAGCAGGGTGGCCGCGTTTACAACATCGTTGATCGCGGTCGACCCGTTGAAGCGGTGATGGGTGGGACTGTCGAACTGGAATTTCAGCGCGACGCCATCGATCTCGATCGGTTGGAACCGGGGCAGAAGCTGTGGAAGACCGACGATCCGCAACTGACCGCGCGGCTGCGCAAGACATTCACCGGCCCCGATCCGCTGCGCAAGCGACCGCTGTCTCTGCACGTCAGGGCCGTCGCGGGCGAGCCGCTGGTGATCGCGGCGACGCTTTCGCCACTCGCGGTCGACGCGGCGGCTGAAGCCACCGCGACGGTGCGCGTGGCATCGAGCGACCCGCTGCCCGTCGCCACCAAGCATGCGATCACGCGCGAGTTCCTCCGGGAGCAACTGAGCCGGCTGGGCAACACGGTCTATGAACTGACGCAGCTCGATGCCGAGATTGCTGGTGGTCCGATGGTGCCGCTCAGCGTCCTGTCGAAGCTGCGGCAGGAACTGGTCGGGCAACTCGATCGCGTGACACAGGCTCTCCGGACACGGCGATTCGCGGACGGTTCGGCACTTGGTGAAATGCGGTCGGCCTTGCGAGCCACCGCGGCAAGTAACGACGACAGACCAAGTGAACCCCGGTTGCACGTCCTCTGCCGCACGCTCGACCAACTGCGCGAAGTCTCCAGCTTGGCACTCGACACTCGGCACTCGACACTCGACTCCCTCATCTA
>JAYTIB010000904.1:0-2882 GCA_043732205.1 Schlesneria sp.
GACGTGTCCGACAGAAATCAAAGTAGTAGGCACATTCCATGTGCCGTTCACCGAATTCCTCTGCGAATCGCGCTATCGCGGACGGCACACGGAGTGTGCCGGCTACTTTTGTCGGAGACGTCAATGATGAGAGCTCTGATTCGAAGTGGCCGCAATGACACGACGCCCGGTGTCTTGAGATGCCCTGACCGCAGCTCTCTTCATTTTCGTGTCTTTCGAGTATTTCGTGGTTCCTCATGAATTGTCCGTGTTACGCGGTCGCCGCGGGCCGGGATTCCACGAATTGCCCGCGCTCCAGACGCAGCCGGCGGGAGGCGGTCGCGGCGGCGTGGGCATCGTGCGTCACCATCAGCAGCGTCATTCCCAACTCGGTGTTGAGCCGTCGCAGCAGTTGCAGGATCTGTTCGCCTGTCTCCGCGTCCAGATCGCCCGTCGGTTCATCCGCGACGATGATCGTGGGATGAGCCACGATGGCACGGGCCACCCCGACGCGCTGTTCCTGTCCGCCCGACAGTTGCCTTGGATAGTGCCCCGCGCGATCGGTCAGGCCCACTGCTTCCAGCGCGATCCGCACCCGCTTCTCACGGTCGCGCGAGGACATCCTGAGCAGCAGCAGCGGAAGCTCGATGTTCTCAGACGCGGTCAGCACCGGGATCAGGTTGTGCATCTGAAAAATGTATCCGACGTTCTCCGCCCGCCAGCGTGCCAATCGCGTGCGGGACAGCCGCGTGATGTCCAGTCCGTCGACGAGGATCTGGCCCGCGGTCGGCCGGTCGATCCCCGCGATCAGATTCAGCAGCGTGCTCTTCCCCGACCCGCTGGCGCCCATCAGCGAGACGAACTCACCCCGCCCGATCGTCAGGTTCGCCTCGTGCAGCGGAGTGATTCGTTGGTCGCCCTGAATGTACTCGCGCGTGATCTGTCGGACATCGACCAGTGTCATGATGCGTTCCTTCCGCAGCCTGTTGATAGACGTAGAGTAGGCGGCTCGCCTGCTCGTATTGTTCGGTGAAATCACAGGCGAGCCGCCTGTGCTACGATTCTTCCAACAGGAGGATATACCTCGTGCGGTGTGGAATGAGCCGTAGCCGCATCTCGCCAGAGTGCGGGCAGAACTCGCGCTTGCCCGCACTCTGGCGAGATGCGGCTACAAATCAAATGTCTCATTCTTTCCCTCGCGACAGATGGTCCGGCCCGCCGGAGCGGTTGATTTGCGAGGACTTCAAGGTGGGGGACGTGTGCGAAGCGGCCATCCCAGGCTCGCGTCCGAGGCTGGCATCGAGGCCGGTGATCCGGATGCGCTTCCCGTCGGACAGCATCTCGCGACCGCCGACAATCAGCCGGTCGCCGACATTCAATCCGCTGATGATTTCCAGAAGACCATCCGCGGTGACCGCCCCCGCAGTCACGCTGCGCTGGCGCGCTGTCCGCGTCACCTGATCGGCGACCCAGATCGTCGACTGGCCGTCCATCGTTCGAATGAGTTCGCGGGGAACAAGCAGACGGAGCGCGGCGGACTCTTCCGAGTTGGGTGCGTGTGGCGGTGCCAGAAACGTGACCTGCACCAGCATGTCCGGCTTGAGCGCTTCCGGCGGCGCATCAATGGACAGCTTGATCTGAAGCGTGTTCTTCTGAATGTCGGCGAGTGACGTCGTCATCAGGACATGCCCCGTCATCGGCGCGGGACACGCCGGAGTTTCGATCCGGACCGCCTGGTTTGCGAACACTCGGGGAACGTCCTCCAGTCGAACATCGGCTCGGACCTGCAAGCGTTGCGGATCGTACATCGTCAACACGGTGCTGGCGTCGAGTGATGCCGCGCGATCGATCCCCATCAGTCGGCTTCCCGGCTTGGCGACGAGCGACAGCACGCGGCCGGCGGACTTTGCGCGCACGTCCATCCGTTCGAGCTTCAGCCGCGCCGCGTCCAGATCCGCCTGCGCCTGTTGGGCGTGGGCGACCGACCGGTCCACCTGTGCCTTCGCTTCGGCCACCTGCCGGGTCTCGTCGACCTTCCGTTCCAATCGCCGCTGCAGCACGTCGCGGCGGCGTGTCAGGGCCACGCGCTCCCGTTCGCCAAACGTGACCTGTTGCCGGTACTCGTCGAGGTGTGCGCGGACCGATTCCAAGTCACTCTGCGCCCGCTTGAGAACCAGGCCCGGCACGGACCCCGCGGCCTGCAACTTGCCGGCAACCTCCAGCTCGTGAAGCTCGCGCTTGGCCTCGGCACCGCGAATGAGCGCCGGCAATCGCGCGAGCTCTGTCTCGAGCTTGGCGAGCGCGGCGTCCGCTTCGGTCAACGCGGCGTCCAGTGCAATCGGATCGTCAAAGTGCGCCGTGGCGGCCGTCAGCGCGGCCCGCGCACCGAACAGGTCCGCCTCGCGCAGACGGACGTCCGCCTCCGCCCGGACAACGGCGATCTCGGCATCGCGCCGGACGAGGCGCGCGACGACATGTCCCGCTTCCACCGGCTGCCCCTCGACCACCAGCACTTCGTCGACGATCCCCTCCACAAACGCGGAGACGACGACCGGCTGGGGCCGCGGTTCGACCCAGCCCGCCGCTTGAAACAACGGCGCGTTGGTCGCGGCGAATTCCGCGCGGCTGACAATCACCGGGACAACCGTCACCGGCTGGCCGGGCCACAGACTGTCCCGCAGCGACCAGCCCAGCGTCGCGGTGAAGCCGCCGATGATGACGAGCGGCAGCACCAGCCGCGCCACCACCGATCGACGTCGTCGCGCGCTCCGACCCTCACGCGGGACGCGATCGATGGCCAATTCGCGAAGATCAATGTCCGTTGCCATGTCAGGTCCTCCAGTTGGAGTCTTGGTGAGCCGGGTGGCGTAAGCCCCCGGACTCTTCACGACAGGAGTCCGGGG
>JAYTIB010000905.1:0-2881 GCA_043732205.1 Schlesneria sp.
CTGGCCGCATTTTCTGCTGCTGTACGTGGCGTTCGGTTTGGTCGGCCTGATTGCCGGAGCCGTCTGGATCTGGTTGTGCGATGGCACGCGCGACGATGACCTGCCGGACAATTCATCCACGTTGCCGGACCCCTATGAAATCGCCTATCTGCGCGGAGGAGCGTCGCAAGTGACGCGGCTGGTCGTGTTCGATCTGATCGAACGGGGCTACGCGGAACTCTCGGCACCGAAGCGGCGGTTCGGTCTCTTCGCAGCGGCAAAAAAGCTGCGACGGAGTGCCACTGCTCCGGACCCCTCATCGTTGACTGCGATTCAGCGGGCCGCCTGGAACTGGCTGGCCGTGCCGCGCCGGCCCACGCATGTCTTCCATCGTCATGTCGGACTGTTGAAGCAGATCCGTCTGCTGTGCCAGATCTTCGTCAAGCCGTTGGCAGAGCGCCGATTCTTGGAAACCGCCGGACGCGGGACGGCGCGCACCTGTGTCGCTTGGGGGAACTCACTCGGTCTCGTCGGCCTGGGCTCGTACAAGCTCGTGACGACCGCCATCACCGGACAGGGTGACAGCGTCGGCCTGATCCTGTTGATGGCCGCCGGCCTGCTTGGCGCGGCGATCACTTGCCGTCGTCTGCGGCTGAGCGACCTGGGACACCGGTCACTGGAAAACCTGCAGTTGGAGTTCGGCGATTGGAACCACGCCTCGCTGATGGCGGAAGCGGGATCGTCAAAGTCCGGCGGTCCCGAGGATGCCGCTGCGGAACGGCTGCTGCGAATGGCCCTGTTCGGCACCGTCGGCTCACGCCATTCCACCGAACATCTGTGTCAACCGGGTGACCACCATGAGTCGCAGCGCGGTCTGGTTCAGATATGAGCCGGGTTCGCGAGGGGGAGGGAAGACGAGGGGTGATCCGTGGGATCTATGCTTTCGGGAGCGGAGGCTGAGCCTTTCGCATTCGTCGGGGCTGCGACATCAACCTCACCCGTTCTCGCACGGAAGGCGGGCCAGCGCCGCCTTAGCGGCCTTGAGCCGGTTTGCACCTTCGGTAATCGTGGCGTTGAACTCGAACAGACGCCCATTGAACTCATGCGAGAGCGTTTTTCTGGTTCGACTGAATGCACTGTTCGCACTGAGTCGCTCAAAAACCTTGACAATGACCAAAACCACCAGCAGCCCAACTAACCAACCAAACAAGACACACAGCACCGTGACGATTTGAAGTGTGCTGGAATGTTGGGATGTCATAGAAAGACTATTTGCCAATCCATACAAACCGATTTCGGATGCCACGGCACCGATAATCGCGAATGCGATGACTACGCTTGCCATGGCCTTGCTTCCTTCTTTCGATTTACACCGTGATTCGGCTTGCCTGAGAGATTCGTTGTGATTGGTTTGGACCGCGACAATTCCCGCTTCTGCTTCTTTATTCACTGTTTCCGATCGCTGGATTTCCGTCTTCAGGACGGATGTTGCGTGTGTCACCGCGTCACTGAAACCTTGGGTGGCACGGCCTCGCATAACGACAACCTCCAAGTAGTTCGCCTCCGGCAATCGCTTGGCGAGGTCTACGGGAATGTTGACCTCCATGTCTGCGTGTAGGAGCGCGCAACCGACATGTTTTTCTTCAGCCTCGATCTGTTGGATGGTCGCTTGCCACTGAGCCAACAGTTGTTGCGCCCGCTGTTTCGCATCGCGCAGCTTCCGGTCGGCCAGATCCACGAGCGCCGCCTGCATCATTGGAAGTCCTCCTCGGCGAACATTTCGACAATCGTGGTTGGTCGTAACTCAATGCACTCGTCAAGGAGTCGAACCGCCTCCTCATTCCGGCCGGTAAGCGACGCATACCGAGCCGCATCAAACAGGACGTCGTGTTCACGGCTGAGGACGACAGCCCGCTGAATCGTCTGGTACGCATCCTCAAACTTCTGTTGCAGGTAAAGCATGTACGCCCAATGCCGCAGACTCGTGACGTGGTAGGCATTCGTCGTCGGGGCACTCAAGCGCGCGGCGCGATAGAACGCCTCTTCTGCGGATGCAACGTTCTTGTGGTGTTTCCAGCGCAGCCAACCGATCTGGAACCACGTCACGTAGTCTTGGTTCCCCTTTGGGATCTTGATGATCTCTTCCAGTTGCTGGAATGCGTCATCAAAATCATCCGACTGTTCGCGGCCCGAATGCTTTTTTCCCGCATCGATCCAGTGGATGGCGTTTTTGCTCAGTTCCCGGACCTGCGCTTCATACGGACTCCTCAACACCTCTTCGATGTTCTTCAGCGTGTGGTGGGATTCGAGCAATTGCCCGGCGATCCGCGTGAGCTCCGCATGTACGGCGAGGAATGCCGCCCGCTGCATCTCCGTCTGCCGCTCAATCGCGCCGTGAACGTTGGCGAGTTCGTCCGCCATGTCGTCCACGGCGGAAAGAATGTCGGCGAGCAGGGAATTGCTCCGCGCAATTCCGGAATTGATTTCACGCAATTCCGTATGACTCGCTTCAGCCACGTCCAGACTGGCTTGCTGCGCGGCCAGATTCGCCCGTGCTGCGTTGGCCGAGGCGATCAGGTTCGCCGCCTCAATCCGCCTGATGTCGTCAACACTCGCAGCCGTGAGTGCGAGGTCGTAATCGCGCTCGATCTGCCGTTGCCGCTTGTCCGAATCCCGCGTCAGCGAATACGAAATCGGCACAAGAGGGGGAACTGATGTCATTCGAAGTTCCTGCGGAAGTGTGGGGTGACATTCGGCCCTGAACGTTACTGTGCCTCTGGAGGCAGGTCCAACAAATAGACCTTGCCGTCGTTGGCGAGGACCGCGATCTGCTTGCCGCTCGGGGCGTACGTGGCCGAGTAGACGACGCTCGGCAGCTTCTGGCTGAAGAGCGGCTTCTCCT
>JAYTIB010000906.1:0-7599 GCA_043732205.1 Schlesneria sp.
GGCGCAGACGGATCAGGACGGCTCTCCAGGCTCATCCACATCCGCGCCGGACCGGAAAGATATCAGAACTTCGTCGCGGGAACGACGAACAGACGGCGGGATGGCGACTCTTGATGCGCCCGCGACTCAGGTACTGTAGTTCCGTCGCTCCGCCGACGGGACCGTCGCGTTCACGTTGCCCACACACTTGTGGGACGTTTGTTGCCGCACGTCCCGCCGGCGGAGCGGCGGGACTACAGTAGACTCGTCCGACGGGCAAGAGTGCCCGTCCTACGGGAATTCGCCAACAAACACACCCCGGCGGCATGCGGGCCACCGGGGTGTGCAATGATTGGACCATTCGGCAACGGCAACTACGCGGCCGCGCGGTTGGGGAACTGAATGATCTGCGGCGTGGCGCTGCCGCAGGCGACCATGAAGTCTTGGAAGATCTGCATGTCGAGAGCCGACGCGGTGTCGTCTTCCGGATGCCATTGGACGCCGACGCAGTACCAGCCCGCTTCGACCGACTCGTAGCATTCGATCACACCGTCCGGCGCGTGGGCCGACGCGCGGAACAGCGGCGCGAGCTGGTTGATTCCCATGTGGTGATCGCTGTTCACGCGGATTTCGCCGGGGCCGTAGATGTCCCAGCAGCGGGTTCCTTCGACGATGTTGATGATGTGGCGATTGTGGCGTTCCACGGGATCGCGATGGTGCAGCGCCTTCAGCACTTCCTCGGGGACGTGCTGAAACAGCGTGCCGCCGCAGATGACGTTGATGGTTTGCATTCCCGATCCGATTGCCAGGACCGGCAGTCGCATTTCCACCGCCATCCGGGCCAGGCGGCGATCGAAATCTTCGCGGCGCGGGGGCATCGGGCGGGTGTGCGGATGCGGTTCCAAGCCGAGTCGCGACGGGTCCAGATCCATCGAGCATCCCGCCAGAACCAGGCCGTCCAGGTTCCTCAGCGCCTGCTTCAAATCATCGTCGGAAGCATAGGGGGGCAGCATGAACGGCAGTCCGCCGGCCGCCGTGACCGAATCGTAGTACCCCGAGTTGAACCAACTGAGCGCGACGGAATCCTTGCGTCCGGGCCGAAAATCCCCGTTGACGCCGATGACTGGTTTCTTCTGCATTCCATTCCTTTCGAATCGTGGCACATCCTGTGCGCAGACACGGACCTGAAAATCCCGTCGTGGCTCGCCTGGGCGCAACGCACCCCCCTGGTGAAACGAGCTGGCGGGAACCATCCCTACGGAGCGAACTCGCCGAATAACCGGGCGAGTGAATGGTCAGGAGATTGACCGAGAAACGTGAGCACACCGACCAAGAACTTGGGCTGTCGTCCAGATTCCATTCTGTCCCCTCCACCTGAATCCTTTCAGGTGTGTTCCGTGATGATCTATGATGCGACCGACCATCACGCCGAGCAGTTTCCGATTGGTCCGGCGAGCGGGATCATCCTGCTGAAACCGCCGGTCTCACGAAGCGGGGGGACTCTAGTGACGGCAACTTCGGTTGTAAAGCAAACGGCTCATTTTGAGCTTTCGATTCAGGTTGACCACAAGATGCTGTGACGGACCCTGTTTTGCGATGTGAGCGGCAAGGCGCTGACTTTGACCAAGTAACCCGAAGCGTGAGCGAGGGAAGCGCAGGGGAATCCCACTATCACTCGCCCTCGCTTACGCATCGGGTTGGTAAAGTCAGTGCCATTGGGCTGGCACCTTGCCGCTCACAGGGGTTGGTCAATCGGACATGCACAGAACCTAATTCGGATCGATTCGAACACCTGATGAGGGACTCGCCAAGCATGCCAGACACGCCACTTGCTGAGGCTGACCGCATCGAGATTCTCGCGGACTCGGAAGACGCGACGAACGAATTGGGGCGTCACTTGGCCGCCGTCTTGGAGCCGGGCGCCGTGGTGGCACTGGTGGGGGATCTCGGCGCGGGCAAGACACGTCTCGTCAAGTCCATCGCCGCCGGACTGGGAATCCCAGCGGAGTACGTGAACAGTCCGACATTCACACTCGTCCAAGAGTATCCCGGTCAAGTTCCGCTGCGTCACTGCGACACCTACCGGCTGCGAGATCCCGACGAGTTCCTGGACCTCGGCTTGGATGAATTGCTGGCACCGGACGGCATCGCGCTGATCGAGTGGGCGGACCGTGTGATGCATCTGCTCCCGCGCGACCTGGTGCGGATCGAGATCCGCATCGTCAGCCCGACGGCCCGCGAATTCGCAATCACCGCGACCGGCAAATCGTCACGGGCAATGCTCGCGAAATTGCAGGCGGTGATTGCGTCGACGCGTCGCTGATACCACACGCAGCCCAGACTGATTCGTTTAACCCTGAGCCAACGGCGAAGGTGTCGGGTGCCAGCGACCCAATGCGTCTGACGACGGAGCCAGCGGAGTTCGACGCTTCTCCCCGCTTCGCCTTCGCTGTTGGCTCAGGGTTAAACGAATCATCAGGGTCAAGCGACTCAACGGTGTCACTTGACCCGGCGTGAGGTAAAAGCACCGCGTCAGGTCTGTCACCCGGCGAATGCAGGCTGACGATCGGCATGCAGGTAGACGAAGCTCTTGCCGAGTCGCCCGCCGTAGTTGCCCGCGGAGATTCGTGACAGGCCGGGCGAGTCGACGGTGGCGCGGATCACCGCCTGCGTCGCGTCGAACACGGTCTTCAGATCGCGGCCGTTGATGATGATTTCCATGATCGACTGCACGCCCTCCGGAACCTGCGATTGCTCGCCAAGTTTCGCCCGCAGCGTCGGGCAGAACGGGTGATTCGTGCTGGCGAACAGAAACGAATAGGCGCTCCCCGCCTTGGAACCGCTGGCGGCGATCCCGCCCGGAAACGGCGCGATCGTTCCCGGAACGGACTCCAACGCGCGGACTCCGCGTTCGGCCGCGGCCAACGACGAATCCACCGAGTCGGCGAAGAACCACAGGTTGCCGCCCATGACACCGTCTTTGAAACCGAAGCGGCGGTCGATCACGAACTCACCCCCCATTGTCGGAATGACCCAGACCTTCCGACCGAATCGCTGCTCGCGGGACTGAAATCCATCCCCGAAGTAGGCGAGTTTCCGGCCCAACTTGAAATAGGGTTCCGTGTCCAACAGGTTGAAGCAGGCAGTGGTGGGACAGGTGAGAACGTTCTGGCTGAGGCGGTGCAGCAGCACCTTTTCCAGCAGCTTCTCACGATCCTTCTTGAAGCGGGGGACGTGGAACTGCACGATCGCGCCGGGCCGTCCGTCGGGGGTCGCAAACGACTCGTCGCCGCCCGGCCCGACATACCGATCGACGCCCGCTTCACACTCGCAAAAGATACTGCTGGACGCATGGCCGGTGGCCGCATGGCAGGCGTGTTCGAGCCACGTCCGGTCGCGCGCCGTGATCAGCACCTCGGCATAGATGCTGCGGAACGCCTCGGCATAAGTGTCGTCAACGGTCGCGGGCATGTCGTGTCGTGTTCCTCGTTCGTGGGACGCCCCGCCTACTGTAGTCCCGTCGCTCCGCCGACGGGACGCCCGGCCGGGGCACGATCAAACTCCGGAGCGTCCGGTCGGCGGAGCGACCGGACTACGGTAGCGGCACGCGCTCAGCTTCGGCCGCGTCCGACGTAGACCGCCTTTTCAGTGATCACCTTGTCCATGAAGACATCGTGGTCCTGCATCGGGATCTTCTCGAACAACTGGCATTCAAACGCCAACGCAACCAGCGGCGTGTCGGGGCGGGCGTGTTCAAGCAGCTTGTCGTAATACCCTTTGCCGTGCCCGGTCCGTCCCCCCTCGCGGTCAAACGCCACGCCGGGAACGATGATCAGATCGATCTCTTGAACGTCGACCCGGTGGGCTTCAACGGCTCGCAGTTCCGGCTTCGGTTCCAGGATGCGGTACATCCCCACGGACAGTTCATCGGGATCGGTCAGGTGGAACAGTTCCAATTCGCCATCGACGCAGTACGGCACGACGATCTTCTTCCCGCCGGCGAGGGCGTTGGCCAGATCGTTCCGCGTCCGCACTTCGCTGCGAACGTCGAGATAAAACAGGACGGTCGCGGCCTGCTGGTACTCGGGCAGGCTCATGCAGCGGGCCACGATGTCGCGGCTGAGCTCGTCCTTGTTTTGCTGGTCGTTGCGGTTGGCGTGGGCTTGTTCGCGAATCTGCTGCTTGAGGGAGGACGAATTGAGAAGTTCCGTGCTCATGGGCTCCATTCCTGTTTGATCGTTGGCTCCATCCACTGCGGGTGGGATTGGGCGGAATCCTAACATCGGCCGCCGGTCACACCAACCGAACGCACGGACACGCCGCATTTTTGACTGCGGAGTGACGAATGACGTTGCCGCCAACAGTTCGAGCGTGTGAATCTTTCAAGTTCAATGGTGGTCCGCCACAAGATGTCGCGTTGGCTTTAGCCGACGCGGTACGAAAACTTGCGTGGGTTGAAACCCACGCCACAAAAACTCACAAGCTCTTCCCGTAAAACGGACGCCCACGTCCGTTCGCGTCAGATTCGGCAAGACATGGACGAACGGACGAGGGCGTCCGTTCTACGGATGACCCGCCTATCAGCGCATGTCATCAACATCCCAGACGAAGCGTTCCGTCGCTCGCTTACCCTGCCGCCGTCGGCATGCCTATAATCGCCGCGGTTGTTCCGCCCCGGCCTGATCCTGTCTTCGAAAGTGCCTGCGTCGCGATGGCTTCCGAAATCGCTCAACCTGATTCGAACGACGAGAATTCCGTGGGAATCGTGCAAACCAAGTTTGCCACGCTGTTCGTTCCGCCCAAGCCACTGACGTTGGAAGGCGGTCAGCAGCTTGGACCGATCACGGTGGCGTACGAGACGTACGGCGAGTTGACTCGGGCCAACGACAATGCGGTGTTTGTCTGCCACGCGCTCACCGGTGATGCTCATGTGGCCGGCAAGCATGCGGCCGACAGTCGCAAGTCGGGCTGGTGGGATGGACTGGTCGGTCCCGGCAAGGCGCTCGACACCAACAAGTACTTCGTGATCTGCGCCAACGTGCTCGGAGGTTGCCAGGGGACGACCGGGCCGAGTTGCCGCAGTCCGGAGACCGGCGAACCGTACGGGCTGCGGTTTCCGTTCATCACTGTTGGCGACATCGTTGAAGTTCATGCGGCGCTCGTGCGATACCTCGGCATCGACACGCTGTTGGGAGTCATCGGCGGCAGTCTCGGCGGCATGCAGGTGTTGGACTGGGTGGCCCGGTATCCCGAGATGGTCCGCTGTGCGATCTGCCTGGCTTCGGCGGCCAAACTGTCGGCCCAGGGGATCGCGTTCAATGCGGTCGGGCGGCGTGCCATCACGGCCGACCCACAGTTTCACAACGGCAACTACTACGGAGACGACCCGTCGAAATACGGGGAGGTCGGCCCGCGCTTCGGACTGGCACTGGCCCGGATGGTGGCCCACATCACGTATCTGTCCGAAGCGTCGATCGAACGGAAGTTCGGCCGCGACCTGCAGCACAGCGACACTCTCGCCTACGATCTGCAAAGTGAAACCGAGTTCAAGATCGAGAGCTATCTGCACTACCAGGGGAAGCGATTCATCGAGCGGTTCGATGCCAACAGCTACCTGTACCTGACGCGTGCGATGGACTATTTCGACCTGGCCCAGAGGTACGGATCATTGCAGCAGGCGCTGGGACGGACCAATGCCCGGTTCCTGATCACGTCGTACCATTCCGACTGGTTGTTCCCGTCCAGCCAAAGCCGGGAGATCGTCAAGAACCTCGTGGAAACCCGCCGCCACGTCACCTACCTGGAACTCGAAAGCGTCTTCGGTCACGATTCGTTCCTGATCGAGATCGAGCAACTGGAGGAACTGATGACTCCCTTGCTGTCCGAGACGTATCGACGGTTTCAGCAAGATTGAGAGCGTGTGAATCTTTCAACTTCAATGTGGTCCAGCACAAGAGGTCGCGTTGGCTTTAGCCGACGCAGTACGACAACTTGCGTGGGTTGAAACCCACGCTACAAAGATTCACAAATTCTGAGGTCTTGAATCGCGAAGCTTCCTTTCCCTTGGATACCCGGCGTCACTCATGTTCCGATCCGATCCCACCGCCGCCCTGACCGACCGACTGATCATGGATCAGATCGGCTCGGGCAGCCGTGTTCTCGACCTGGGTTGCGGCGACGGCAGGTTGCTCTGTCGGCTGCGCGATGAGGCCGACTGCTCGGTGCAAGGGATCGAACTCGACCATCGCGGCGTCATCGAATCGATTTCGAAAGGGATGCCGGTGATCCAGTCGGACCTCGACAAGGGTCTCGATGAGATTCCCGAAAACTCGTTCGACTTCGCGGTCCTCAGCCAGACCCTGCAGCAGGTGCGGCATCCACAAAACTTGTTGCAACGCATGCTGCGGGTGGCGAAGAAAGCCGTGGTCCTGGTTCCCAACTATGGGCACTGGCGGGTGCGGTTGCAGATCCTGTTGCATGGCCGGGCTCCGGTGACCGGATCGCTTCCCTACGACTGGTACAACACCCCGAACCTGCACTTCATGTCGATGCTCGACTTCCGCGATCTCTGCCGCCAGATGAAGATCCGCATCGCCCGAGAAATCCCCATCATTCACGGCCAGGCGGCCAGCGGCGCCTGGGGAGCCAATGTGCGCGCCGACAGCGCGCTGTATGTCCTCGAACGAGAGTAGTGGTCGAACAACTTTCATTTGCCCCGTAGTTTCATTTGCCCCGTAGCACGGAGAGCGTGTGAATCTTTCAAGTTCAGTGGCGGCCCAGCACAAGATGTGGCGTTGGCTTTAGCCGACGCGGTACGACATCTTGCGTGGGTTGAAACCCACGCTACAAAGATTCACAAGCACGGACGCCTCGTCCGTGCGGAACCTTTGATACCGATGGACGCACGGACGAGGCGTCCGTGCTACGCCAACCGGGCAAATCAAAGTTGTTCGACCAGTAGATCCGTTGAGTCTTTCCAGTTTGAAAAGGAGACCGCCCATGCGTCGATTGCTTCCCCTCGTGTTGGTCTGTGGCCTTGTGTCCCCGCTGCTGGCGGCCGATCCGGCCAAGCCGGGCAAACCGGGCAAGCCCGATCAGGCGGCGCTCGAACAGGCGTTTTCCGACACGCTGTCCAACTCCACTTTGGTCGGATACTTCACGACCGACGGCAAGGCGGGAACCAAGCCCGACCGCTACCGCGTCGTTTCGGCGAAGAAGGTCAAGGACAACGATTGGATCTTCACGGCGACGATGAAGGTCGGTGAAAACCAACTCGACATTCCCATCCCGATCAAGGTCTATTGGGCTGACGACACCCCGGTCATGTCGCTGACCGACCTGACGATCCCCGGCGTCGGCACCTTCACGGCGCGGGTCATGTTTTACGGCACCCGCTACGCCGGAACGTGGCAACACGGCGACCACGGCGGCACCTTCGCCGGCGTGATCGAAAAACCCGCCGCCAAGCCGGAACCGGAAAAGAAATAATCGAACCGCGTGAAATGGTCGTCGGCGGTGTGGCCCGACTTGATCCGCCAGCCACGTTGGACGTGCCACGGCTGCGGAGCCTGCGGAGAAGCCGTGCCGAGGGAGCGTCAACGTCCGCTCACACGGCTTCTC
>JAYTIB010000907.1:0-2869 GCA_043732205.1 Schlesneria sp.
GAACTCCGAAGCATTGGTTGCCGGCTTCCACGCGAAGACACCGATCCGGCCATCGACCGTCGCAATGCACCAAACCCGGTCCTCGTGCCAGGTGGCAGATTTGTACTCGCCTTCAAAGATTCCCTGCGGAGCATCCGTCGCTGCGTCCGACAGTTTTGGCCAACCGATGCGGCTGATGGTCACACCACCCACGGTTTTTGGCGTCTCTGCCGCGAGATCCAGTTCGGGGTGCTGTTCCTCCAATTCCCGCAATGCCTGACGAATTCGATTCCCGTCGTAGCCACCAAGATTGCGGACGGACACACGCCGCAGTGCGGCATGCACAATCTTCGTCTGCTCCGGGGTTCGCTCCTTCCACCGTTCGGTGCATTCACACACAACAAACATGAGTGAGTCGACGTTACAGTCCTTTCGTTCACTGAACGCGACGAGCAGCTTGAGGAAAAGCTCATGGTTGGATCGCACACGGTTCGTCGCTGCCCACGCCAGATAGTCACGAGACAAGCGGCCGCTTACGAACTTCGCACGCAATTTCCAAACGGCATCGTCGAAAGCCCGTTCCGCCTTCTCCAGCGGTTCGCCTTCTCCCGCGAGCCGTAGTGCGGCTCGATAACCCGTCAGTTGATTCTCGGAATCGGCGGACTGGCACAATTCGTCGATGAATATCTGCAAGATTGTGGTGACTTCCTCGGGCGTCGCACCGTGCCAGTTGGCCGAAACGGGTTGAAACGCCTGCCGCAACCGCCAACTCAACAAGATCCCGTCGGGCTTCGCGTCAGCAGCAAGCAACTGCCGATAGACGGCGACGGTGTCGGCTGGCCGTTCAGTCCAAGTCCAAGCGTATTCGAGCCGTTCCTCGCCGCTGGTTCCCTTCCGCCACTCAGGCGAGTCTGCGACTTTTGTATAGAGTTCGCGAGTCAATCGGCGTAGTTCAACCAATTCGTTCGCGTACTTCGGTGTGGGCCGGTACTCCGTCAAACTGGCGATGCGTGAAGACAGATGATTGGCCGCGAGCATGCCGACCGGGTCGTCATCATGAAGACGATAGTACGTCTGCTTGGCCAGGGGCCGTTCCAACGCAAAGCGAGCTGCGTCCTCCAACAACGCGATTGTTCCGAGAACATCCTTGGTGTCCCGTTCGTAGGATTTTGAAAGCAACCGGTTCACTCGCCATGTGAAGATGTCATCTGTTCTCAGTCCCAACGCCCATGCCGCTTCTACAGCTTCCCACACATTCACCGTTCCAAAGTGAGAATTCTCGTGGATCCAGCGGGCCGTTTGGAAAAACCGTTCGGCTTCGGCCTTCGCGGGCCACGCGGCTCCCGTTGGTTCGCGGTCGAGGGTGCGGACGATCTGTTTGACGAGATCTTCCGCCAGCGCGGACAACTGGTCGCTGCGTCCCGTCGCGGCGAGCCGCTTGGGTTGTTGTTGGCCCGGCCGCGTGAGGGTCACGGTGACGTCGAGTTTGGTTCCGTCGTTCAAGTCCTGATTCAATTCGGCTTCGATCAGGTGACGTCCAGTCCAGAACGGCTGTTCGGCCAGCGGATTCTCTGGGCCGGGCTGCGACTTCTCGCGATCGAGCAATTCGAGTTGCTGACGCTCCAGCACGAAAAGGCTTGGTTCGTGCGTCAATCGGTGAATCAGCAACTGCCGCAGTTCCCCTTCAATCCGCAGGAAATCGCGCCGTTTGACGCCCGAAGTGACGGAGACCACCGACAGCGGAACGGCGTCCGCCGCGAGAACCGACAGCTTCGGCAGCGCGGCCTCGATGCGCGATCGGATCGTCGTCTGCCAGTCGTCAACGTTTTCCAACGGCAGGGGCTGGTGCAGCGACCAGAGAATGACGCCCGGATTCACCGCCACCAACCGCACGGCCATCGTCTGTTTGTCTTTGGCCGCCTGTCCCACCAGCAACAGCACGCCATCGGCCTTCACGAGTTGACCGAGTTTCAGCGCTGCGGCCGCCGTCCACCCCGATGCGGCCAGCTTCTGTTCCTTGAGCACCGCATCCAACCGTTGGCGTTCGACGAGTTCCCATCGATCCGATTTGCTCAACGCATCAAACGCCAAGTCCGCAGCGACCGCCGTCGCCTCATCGCCAATCACGGCAATCCGCGGCGAACCGGCACTGGCGGTCCCCAGCCAACACAGGTGCAAAGCGACAACGAAAACACAGACGATCTCGCCCCGCCAATGTGCCTCAATCAACTCGTCATCTGTCCGATTCAATTGGCTGACTTCCTTTGAAGTACGACGACGGGCCGCCAGTTGGATGCACGGGCTGCGGATTCCTTCGGGTGATCGTACCGGATTTTGGGGGATTTTCTGTTCGAGGCAGATTGATTTCGCGTCTGCCTGAATTTCGAGCCCCAGTTGTTTCGGTCGCGCCAATGTCGGTACGCTGGCCGCACGGAGATACGAGATGTTTATTGCCACTTCAATTGTCGATTCGTTTCTGACATCCGGCCTCGCTCGGATCGCCCGGCAGACGGTTGCCGTCGTCTGTGGGCTGCTCATTGGCTGCGGGTTCGACTCGGTTGATGCCGCTGACAAGCCGGATCCACCCACGCGAATCGCCGTGCTGACCGAAGCGTCGCTCGCCAGTTGGGCCGATCTCATCGAAGCGGGGCTGGTGGACAAGCCGGGGCTGGAACTGCTGGACCGCCGTCTGATTCAACGGGTGCTCGATGAACAGAAGCTGTCGCTCACGCAGGCGACGTCGGCTCAATCCGTGCGCATCGGGAAGCTGCTCGGAGCGGACGGACTGATCATCCTGCGGAAGGAGCAGGGCATCGACGGCGAGACCGCGCTGGTGCGGATGGTGGCGGTCGGCCCCGGACTTGTCCTGGCCGAACCGAGCTATCCGCTC
>JAYTIB010000908.1:0-7566 GCA_043732205.1 Schlesneria sp.
TCCTCGGAGAAGCCGTGCCGGTGGGGGATGACCTCGCGAAGAACACGGCTTCTCCGAGGACTCCGCAGCCGGCTGATCCCGCCGCGTCTCTTGCCAGACCCAGCGAATCGGCGAGCCGCGACAATGTCTGGACCAACGTTGTCTCGACTGTTATCGTACGACTGTTGATCGTGAACGCCCTGCACAGAAGACAATCCCAATGACTTCCTTTCGGCAACCGACGATTCTGGCCTTGGTGTGGCTCACCGCGTGGAGCGGCATGCCGCACTTGGGCTGTCGGTGTTCTAATGGGGAAGTCCATCTCTTTTGCCCGCGGGTGAGTCAATGTTCGTTGGGGACGAGTCCGACCGTCACCGGCGGGGCATCGCGCAGCCCCGAACGCCAATCGTGCTGCGGCGGCAACCGAGGTTCCACCTGTTGTGCGACGGGCGCTGGGACGGCGAGGCTCCTGCCGAGCCGTGAGGAACAACCGGCGTCCAACGACAGTTGCGGCTCGGCGGGAGCCTTGCCCTCCCGAGTGACTGTTCCGCCGGTTTCAGCGAAGGGGACGGAGTGCGGTATGGCGGGTTGTCATTGCACGCCCGTCTGCCTGCAGGCTGCCGCCAGTCCGACGTTGAAGAAGGTTTGTCTGCCGGAGTCGATTCAGTTCGAACTGGCGACAATCCCGGTCGCTGTCGTCCGTCTGCCGCGCCTGAGGCGGTTCGATGGCGCCGCGCTGCGGATCGACCGTCGCGTACCCGACGACATCCTCGTTCTTTGCGAGCGGTGGCTCATCTAATCGCGTCGTTGTGCCGTGCGTTCGATTCGCACCGCCTCTGAAAGACGCCGTTCCATTGGGGAAAGCCCGTTCGGTGGCGGCCGGTCGGTTTTGCCAAGGGATCGATTTCTAAGAACCCGGTGGCATCGGCCCAACGGCACTCACCTTGAGTCTCTCCGTTTGCGATTGTCGTCTTTCGCTCCGCGAAAGAACGTCCTTTCGCGGAGCGAAAGGCGACAAAGGGAGTGCCTTGAGACTGACGCCACCCTACTCAAAAGAACTGCGGCTGTCGCCGCTCCATTCCGTAGAAACGTCGTTCGATACGGTCCGCTTGGAACGGGCCGATCGAGCGATAGAAGGAACTGATGAACATGCTCACACCAACTGATTCGCGACCGCCCGAGAACACGGACTTCACCAATGATGAAGGGGGGCTGCGCGCTCCACCGGGACTCAGCAGTTGGGGCACGGCGTGGTGGTGGTTCGACTTTGTGATTCTCGTGAAGCTGGCCCGGCTGCGCTTCATCGCGATTCTGGCCGCGATTGGCATCGTCATCACGCAGTGGGACACGCTCGTCGCCCATTACGACAAATGGACGCGGCCCGCGACCGCCGCGTCAGCCGTCGCCAGCGACACCGAGTACTTCTGTCCGATGCATCCGTCGGTGGTGCGCGACACCGGCAAGGAGAAGTGCCCCATCTGTTTCATGCCACTGTCAAAACGCAAAAAAGGCGAGCAATCTAACGAAGCCCTGCCACCGGGGATCGTGACCCGCGTGCAGTTGTCGCCGTACCGGATCGTGCTGGCCGGCGTGCAGACGTGGGAGATCGCCGACGTCCAATTGACCAAGGAAATTCAGGCGGTCGGTTACATCGAGTTCAACGAACGGGGACTCAAGAACGTCTCGGCCCGCGTGAAGGGGCGGATTGATGAACTGCTCATCAACGAAACCGGGCAGATGGTGTCCGCGGGCGATCTGCTGGCCTCGCTGTACAGTCCGGATCTCAACGTCACCGTCCAGAACCTGCTGGATGCGAAACGGCGCAACAACATCGAAGCGATCGCCAGCTCCCGGCTGCGGTTGGAGTTGCTGGGGGTGGGCGGTGATCAGATCGACGAGATCCTGCAAACCGGCAAGGCGAACAGTCATCTGCGGGTTCGGTCGCCGCTCAGCGGACATGTGATCAAGAAGTACGTCCGTGAGGGACAGTACGTCGAAGAGGGAATGCAGCTTTACGACATCGCCGATCTCTCCTCGGTCTGGATCCAGGCGCAGATCTACGAAGACGACATGGTCTTTCTGCCGTTCGATCAGGAGCACAAGCTGGTCGAAACGCTGCCGATCTCGGCGACAACGCGGGCCTTTCCCGGTGAGGAGTTTCGCGGCGCGTTGACATTCATCTATCCGCACGTCGACCAGCAATCGCGCACCGTGACCGTGCGATTCGAACTGCCGAACCCCGGACACAAACTGCGTCCCGGCATGACGACGACGGTCACGCTGCTGGTCCCTCCCGAACGGATTCCCGCTCTGCGCGTGGCCGTCGGCGACGACGAACTTGCCGCGGCGCGGCTGAAGGAAGGCCGGGTTCTCGCGCTCCCCGAATCGGCCGTGATCGATACCGGCAGTCAGACCATCGTTTATCGGGAAACGTTGCCGGGAACGTACGAAGGCGTCTTGGTCTCGCTCGGCCCGAAGATGACGGGACCGGACAACGTGACGTTCTATCCGGTGATCAAGGGGCTCGAGTCCGGCGATCACATCGTGACGTCGGGTTCGTTTCTGGTGGATGCCGAAACGAGGCTGAACCCGGCGGCGGGTTCGATCTACTTCGGCGGCAGCAGCGGTTCCAAATCGGGCGGCGCGTCGGTCACCACCGTCCGTCCCACGACTCCCGAGAACGAAGACGCGAAGTTGCAGGCCGCGTTGAAGAAGCTCACACCCCAGGACCGGGCGCTCGCCGAGAAACAACGATTCTGCCCCATTCTGGAAAACAGTCTGCTCGGTTCGATGGGCGTCCCGGTCAAAGTCATGGTCGACGGCAAGCCCGTGTTCGTCTGTTGCCCCGCATGCGAGAAGTCGGCGACGGCCAAGCCGCAGGAGACCCTGCAGAAGCTCGAACAGATGAAGTCCGCGCGACCCGTTCGCGGCCAGCCCAAGGTGCCAGTGTCGCCCGGCAAGAAGAGCGACGACAAGCAACAGGCGGCGCTCGCCAAGCTCAGTGACGCGGACCGAAAACTGGCCGAGCAACAGCGCGAATGTGTGGTTCTGCCCAACAGCCTGCTCGGTTCGATGGGGGTGCCGCGCAAAGTGATGATCGAGGGGCAGCCGGTCTTTGTCTGCTGCGCCGCCTGCGAAAAGGCGGCTCTCGCCAATCCCGCGGAATCGCTGAAGCGGCTCGCGGAACTGAAGGCGCGACCCGCGAGCGACGCGGATGAAGATGCGGCGCTGAAGGGGTTGGACCCAAAGGTTCGGGCGGCTCTGTCCAAGCTGAGCGCTGCGGACCGCAAGAGCGCCCTCAAGCAGAAGCTCTGCCCGATCATGGACGACAGCCCGCTCGGCTCGATGGGGACGCCGGTCAAGATCATGATCGACGGGCAACCGGTCTTCCTCTGTTGCGAAGGCTGTGAGGACGCAGCCCGCGAGAAGGCAGAACAAACACTCGCCCGCATCAGGCAATTGACCAACACGGTGACGAAGCCGACGACAAAGCCTGCGACAGACGCGACGCCCGCGCCGGACACGAAGCCGGCACCAGACGCCAAGACGGAGCCGACACCATGATCGAACGACTGATCGAGGCGTCGATTCGCAACCGGTTTCTGGTGCTGCTCGCGGCGGCGATGCTGACGATCGCGGGCATCTACGCGATGTTTCAAACGCCGGTCGACGCGGTGCCCGACCTCAGCGAAAACCAGGTGATCGTCTTCACCGACTGGATGGGCCGCAGCCCGCGCGAGGTCGAGGATCAGGTGACCTATCCGCTCGCCCGCAAACTCCAAGGACTGGCGGGTGTGAAGGCGGTGCGGTCCTCGTCCGAATTCAACTTCTCGATGATCACGATCATCTTTGAAGATGGTGTCGACTTCTATTTCGCCCGCCAGCGCGTGACCGAGAAACTGGGACAGGCCGCCAACTACCTGCCGACCGGCGTCGTCCCGTATCTCGCGCCCGATGCGACCGCACTCGGCCAGATCTTCTGGTACACGGTCGAGGCGGGGGCGAATCATCCGGTCGATCCGCAGCGGTTGTGGGCGGTCAACAAGTTCTACATCGCGCCGCAACTCAACGCGGCGGCGGGTGTCTCGGACGTCGCGACCGTCGGCGGACTGCCGCTGGAGTACCAGATCGACGTGCGGCCGGAGTCACTGCGCACGTACGGCATCACACTCGGGGAACTCTATTCCGCTGTGGCCCGCAGCAACATGCCGGCGGGGGGCGGCGTGATCCAGAAGAACAACGCCGAATACATCGTGCGCGGCATCGGCTGGATTCGCGACAAACGCGACATCGAACGGACTGTGATCCGCGAAGTGAACGGCACGCCGATCTACGTCGAAACGATCGCCACCGTGCAACTCGGGACGCAGTTCCGTCGCAGCGTCTTCGAAAAGAACGGCAGCGAAGTCGTCGGCGGCGTCGTGCTGATGCGCCACGGTCAGAACCCGCTGGCCGTGACGGATGCGGTCAAGGAGCGGATTCAGGAACTGCAACCCGGACTGCCCGAGGGGGTCCACATCGTGCCCGCGTACGATCGCACGCGGCTGATTCACGGCGCGATCCACACGCTGACCGAAGTCATGTGGCACGAGATGCTGATCGCGTCGATCGCGATCCTGCTGATCCTGTCGCACTTCCGCAGCGTGTTTGTGATCTGCCTCACGCTTCCGCTGGCCGTGCTGTTCTCGTTCCTGATGATGTGGGTGCTGCGAAATCTGGGGGTCATCGACATCCAGGCCAACATCATGTCGCTGGCGGGGATCACGATCTCGATTGGCATCCTCGTCGACCAGGCGATCGTCATGGTCGAGAACGCGACGCACGTTCTGAAGGAGCGCTTCGGCGACAAGAGGGTCACGGGCGACACGACCGAGCTGGTGATTCCCGCCTGCCGCACCGTCGGGAAACCGATTTTCTTTTCGGTCCTGATCATGCTGCTGTCGTTCGTGCCGGTGTTCATGCTGAGCGGCCGGGAAGGGAAGCTGTTTCACCCGCTGGCGTTCACCAAGAGTTTCGCGCTGATCGGTGTGGCGATCATCTCGGTGACGGTTGTCCCCGCGCTGATCCCGCTGTTGATCCGCGGCCGTCTGCGCAGTGAGGAGGACAACTGGATCGTCCGCAGCTTCATCCACATCTACAAGCCGCTGCTGACGTGGGCTCTGCCGCGACGCAATCTGGTGATGTGGATGTTCGCGGTGCTGCTGATTCTGGCGGCGGGGATGTTCCCGTTGCAGGCGGTCATCGGGCAGGGGGCGTCCGAAGGGGCGTGGCGGACGACGTTCCTGTTCGTGTTCTTCTGCGTGGTGGCGTTGACGGTGATCTCGACACGCGGAGTTCATTGGCAGGTGTTGTCGTTCGCCACGCTGACCGTCATCGGCCTGTGGGCCTGGCACTTTCCCAAGATCGGCGTCGCGTTCATGCCGGCGCTCGACGAGGGAACGACGCTCGACATGCCGATCACCGTGCCGCGCGCCAGTGTGACGCAGGCGGCCGACGACTTGAAAGCCCGCGACGCGCTGTTGCGCGGCTTTCCCGAGGTTGAATCGGTCATCGGTAAGGCCGGCCGCGCCGACACCCCGACCGATCCGGCTCCGCTGGACATGGTCGAAACATTCGTCAACTTCCGCCCGCGCGAGTTCTGGCCGAAGCGCGTCCTGCGCTTCGACGATGCCCTGCGTCAGACGCGCGAGGCACTGACTGCTCTTGAGCGAGATGACTACATCGCCGCCACAGCCACACCCGAGGACCGGACATCGCTCATCAACGAAGCGGCCCAGAAGGCGCTCGAACGTTGTGACGAAACCCTGCGCGAACTGGCGATGGAACGGTATCGCGCCTTCGAAGCGAAACTGGGCGGAGAACTGACGGCCTTCGCCGTGCGCGAGTCGATCCACCATCTGGTCACATCCGGCGACTGGGTCTGGCCCGCCGAGACCGACAGTGAAGCGTGGACGAATCAGATCGTGGCGTCGCTCACCACCGAACTCGGCCCGTGGCTGGCCACGACTCCGGCACTCGAAGACGTGACGCTGCTCGTGCGCCGCGTCGTTCAGGCGGGCGAGAAATCGGGCGCTGTGACCAATGCCGTCGCGGCGCTGGAGCTCAAGCCGGGGCTGGCCGGCCGGGCGAGGGACACGTTGGGGGAACTCTTCGGACAAACCCGCCCCACGCTGCCGGATGAGATGCTGCGCCGGGTGACGCGACATCACTCGGACCTGTGGCACGCCCATGTTCGCGAAGTGAATTGGGAACTGTTCGACCACGGCGTCGAAGCGTTCACATCGTTCGCACTCGAAGAACTCGCCCGGTCGGCGCGGCAGCAGGGGCTGACCGCTTCGGCACCGAAGGGGAGCGAAACCGACGAGTTCGTCAGCGCGTCGCTGAATTCACAGCGTGGACTCGAACCGGACGCCGCAGTGATGCAACCGTTCATGACCTTGAAGGAGCAATTGCAAAAGCCGTTCGCCGACCGCGTCTTCTTCTGGCCGCGCCGCAACGGACCGAAAGGGGATCTGGTCGACGACGAAATGGGGCGGGTGTTGCAGGTGCCCGGCTGGAGCAACATCTTTACTCAGCCGATCATCAACCGGATTGAAATGCTGTCGACCGGCGTGCGCACCGACATCGGGGTGAAGGTCTTCGGCCCGGATCTCGACACAATCGACGGTGTCTGCAAACAGATCGAAGCCGCACTCAAGCCACTCAGCGGGGCGCGCGACACGATCGCCGCCCCGATCATGGGGAAGGGCTATCTCGACATCGACATCGACCGCGAGGCCGCCGCGCGCTACGGCATCAGCGTCGAAGACATCCAGAACGAAATCGAAGTCGCACTGGCCGGCCGCGCCGTGACATACACGGTCGAAAAGCGCGAACGATTTCCGGTCCGCATCCGCTACGCCCGTTCGTCGCGCGATACGGAGGATGCGATCCGGCGTTTGCTCGTCAGCCCCAGCAGCATGGCCGCGCCGGTCGCGATGGCCAGCCCCGCGAGTTCGATGTCGCGCCCCCCCGGTGGTGGAACCGGCACCCTCGCGGCCGATCCCGGCACATCCGACGGGCACTCGGCGTCACCCGGCCACGCCATTTCCGGCCGGCCGCTGATTCCGCTGTCGGCACTGGCCGATGTGAAGATTGTCGAAGGCCCGGCGATGATCAAGAGCGAGAACGGGCGGCTGCTCAACTATGTCACGCTCAATGTGCGCGGCCGGGACATCGTCGGCTTCGTCGAAGAGGCCCGCCGCGTCGTCTCCGAAAAGGTCTCGTTGCCCGAAGGGGTTCACATCGAGTGGAGCGGCGAGTTCGAGCATCAGGTCCGCGCGGCGCGCACGCTGCGGTTTGTCTTTCCCGTCGTCATCGCGCTGATCTTCCTGATCCTGTACCTGACGTACCGCGATCTCGCCGATGCCTGCCTGATGATGCTGACCGTTCCCGAGGCACTGGCCGGCGGTGCGTTCTTCATGTTCCTGTTTCCGAAAATCATGCAGGGCTGGGATGCGCCGCCGATGGATTTCAGCGTGGCGGTCTGGGTCGGCTTCATCGCCTGCTTCGGCATGGCGACCGAGACCGGCATCATCATGCTGGTCT
>JAYTIB010000909.1:0-7557 GCA_043732205.1 Schlesneria sp.
GTGATGGTGACTCAAACCCGCAAGGTCCAGGTCACCGAGTACAAACAGGAACAAAAGGAACGGAAGTACACGGTGAGCAGGCAGGTTCCTCGAACCGAGACCCGCACGCGGACCGTGGCGTACAACGAGAACGAGACTCGGACTCGCGAGGAGAAGTACGTCGAGAACAGGCAGGTGACAGAGAACGTCGATCAGACCTACACGGTCAACGTTCCCTACACCGAGACCCGCAAGGCGACCCGCACGATCATGACTCCGGTCACGAAGGACGTTGTCCAAAACTTCACGGTCAACGTGCCCTATACCGAGACCCGCAAGGCGACTCGCACGATCATGACTCCGGTCACGAAGAACATCGAGCAGACCTTCACGGTCAACGTCCCCTACACCGAGACCCGCAAGGCGTCTCGCACGATCATGACTCCGGTCACGAAGAACGTCGATCAGGCCTACACGGTCAACGTCCCCTATACCGAGACCCGCAAGGCGTCGCGCACGATCCTGACTCCGGTCACGAAGAGCGTCGATCAGACCTACACGGTCAACGTCCCCTATACCGAGCAGCGGAATGGAACCCGCACGGTGTGCGAGAGCGTCCCGGTCGTGCAGACTCGGACGGTGTGTGAAGATCAGGGCCGCTTTGAACAGCGGATTATCCCCGTTTCCAACGGCTGCCAGCCCTGTGGTGTCGCGGCTAACGGCTGTCGCTCGCGTCGTCAATATGCCTCCGCCGGATGCGGCTTTGGGGACGGTTGTGGCCAAGTCGCGGCCGCCGCTCCGTGCGGTGGCTGTACGGCAACACAAAGCGTGTGGGTGCCGAACATCGTGCAGCGCGAAGTTCAGTCCACGTGCTACACGCAGCAGGCCAGGCAGGTGCCCTTTACTTACACGGTGACACTCTGCCGTCCGGAAGCCCGCACGCGCACCGTGCAGGTCTGCGAGATGGTGGCCTCACAGCAAGAGTTCGAATACCCGGTTCAACTCTGTCGTCAGGAAAACCGCACGCGCACCGTGCAATTCTGTGAGATGGTGGCCTCGCAGCAAGAGTACGAGTTCCCGGTTCAGCTCTGCCGCCAGGAAAACCGCACGCGCACGATTCCGATCTGCGAGATGGTGGCCTCTCAGCAAGAGTTCGAGTTCCCGGTTCAGCTCTGCCGTCAGGAAAACCGGACTCGCACAATCCAAGTCTGTGAGATGGTGGCCTCTCAGCAGGAGTACGAATACCCGGTTCAACTCTGCCGCCAGGAAAACCGGACCCGCACGATTCCGGTCTGCGAGATGGTCGCGTCTCAGCAAGAGTACGAGTACCCGGTTCAGCTCAGTCGTCAGGAAAACCGCACCCGCCAGGTGGCGGTTTGCAAAGTGATCCCCGAAGAGAAGATTCGGACCGTCAGCTTCACGGTTTGCGTGCCGAAGACTCGCGAAGAACAGTACCAGTTCACCGTCTGTGACATTGTGAACGAAGAGAAGACCGAGACCTACACCGTCTGCGTTCCCGTCTGTGTCGAGAAGGAAGTCCAGGTCCAGGTTTGCCAGATGGTTGCGAAGAAGATCATGGTGGCGCAGTCCGCCTGTGGCCGCTGAGCACCGGCTCTCTCCAGCCGCTAGGTCTGAGCGTTCGCGCTGAGTCCGCTGCGGTTGGATGTGATCCCCACGACGTCTCGCGTCCCCCGATGCGAGGCGTCTTTTGGTGAACCACGTTCGGCTGAATGCAGACGGGCGAGATTCCCGTCTCTCTTCTCAAGCGAAGGATCATTGCCGTGCGCAATACTTTGGGTTTGTCTCTTGGATTCTGTTTGGCCCTCAGCCTGACCGTCGCGGCTTTCACAACGGTAAACCCAGGCATCGACAAATCGACTGTTGAAGCAGGACGAGTCCACATCAAAGGCAAGATCGACACGTCGCATGACTTGGTCGTGCGGATCGACCGGGGCGACAAGCCGATCGAGTGGCGGACAAGCCGGACAGGCGGTGGCGAGTTCGAGGTTGTCGTCGAAGCCTCCGACAAGATCCGTTTGGAGGACGGGAAGACGGGCCACGGGTTCGTGGTGACCACCACAATCCTCACAAGCTCGGACGTCAACTATGTCCCTTGCGCGGGAGATCTCGCCGGTACGTTTGCCATTCGTCGTGAGGCGGATTTCGTGACCAAGGACGGCGTGCTCACCTTCGCCGACGTCACGCTCAAAGATGGGAAGAAGTTACCGGTCTCCTTGCGCTTGGCCACCACGCGCGGCGAACAGGCGGCAGGGAAACCGGGGCACGAGAAGCAAACCATTCCCCGCCCGATTTGGTTGCTCGTGGATGCGAAGACCCAAGCAAAAATTCAAGCCGGCAACAGAGGCATCAACAATTTCATGAGGCCGGATATCAAGCGGGTCGAGATTCCCAAGGAATCCGCCGCCAAGACAACTCTGCGGGATGCGACGGAGAAGAAAGATCAGAACAGCGCAAGAAATCCGGCTTCTCCGAAAACACTAAGGCGGACGGAGAACTTGTGCTCGTCATATCCAGCTTCATGCACTGGTTCGCTTTGTCAGCGGGTGTATGATTACGCGGAATCACAAGTGAGTCTTTACCTGATTAGGAGGCTGACATGAGCGTGCCCGGTGGACTAACTCCAGACAAGGTGATGCAGTGCATCACCGGCGGCTGGGCGGCCGCGATCCTTGGATCGGCCGCGCGGCATGGCGTCTTCAACGCGCTCGAGGGCGACGGTGACAACGCCGAAGGCGTTGCCAAGAAGGCTGGTATTTCGTTGCGCGGAGCACAGGCCGTGCTGGACGGTCTGACCGGTCTCGGGTTGATTTCGCATTCCAACGGGCGCTACCAGAATTCGCCCGACGCTTCCGCGTTCCTTGTCAAAGGCAAGCCCGTCTATCTCGGCGGCATGGCCGAAGTCATGACAGACGCGTTGACCGACTGGGCGAAGCTCCCTGACGCCGTCAAGACCGGCAGGCCTACCGCATCGAACACGACAGACATGGCGGACAACGAGTTCTGGCATGTTCTTGTTCCCGCAATCGCCGGACTTTCTTTCCCCGTCGTGCAGATGGCCGCAGAACGGCTCGGCATCGCCACGGCGGGATCGGTCAGTTGGCTTGACGTCGGCGGGGGATCGGGAGTCTGGTCGGCCGTGTGGCTCGGATTGAACAAGCAGGCAAAAGGTTTCCAGCTCGATTGGCCCGTGGTGAATCAGATCGCGAGGGGCTTTGTTGGCAATTTCGGTGTCGCCGACCGCTTTGACACGATCGATGGCGATTTCCACAAAATTGACTTCGGCTCCGCGAAATACGACCTCGCCATTTACGGTCACATCGCCCACCAGGAAACTCCCGCCGACAACGTGGAGATCTTCCGGAAGTTTCGCCGGGCGATCAAGCCGGGCGGCACGCTCGTCGTCAACGATTTCATCCTCAGTGACGACCGGACGGGCCATCCGTTTGCGATGCTCTTCGCGTCACAGATGCTTCTGGTCACGGAGGGCGGCTTCACGTGGCGGCAGTCGGATTACCGGAAGTGGCTCGGAGAGGCCGGATTCGTCTCAGTCGACATCGTGCCGACCCCGACGCCTTCGACATTAGTGTTCGCTAGGTGACCTGCGATCCGAAGCTCTTGGCGAACGCTCCGGTATCAGCGAGGCACGCCGGCTATAACACACGCTGCGGCTGAGCATGCACCGTTAGGCGTCATTCACCATTCTCGCAGACCACACAAACAAGAAAGAAAACCATGAAAACCACACTCGTCATCCTCGCCGCCACAGTCGCGTTTGTGACTGGAGCAACTTCCACCATGACCTCCGGGGCAGACGATGCCGCCAAGAAGGCGGCGACGACAGACACGCCCCAAATGATCTTCAGCAACTACAAGAATTTGAAGTGGAACAAGATTCTTCCCGATCTCGGCGAGAACTCGCCCGAGATTTGCATCCTGCGCATTGATCCTAAGACGCAAGCGACGAGTTTGATGATCCGCACTCCCAAAGGAATTCATGTGCGCAAGCATTGGCACAGTGCCAACGAAACGCATACGGTGATCCTCGGCACGCAGGTGTTCGCGTGCGAGGGCAAACGTATCGAGCAGGATCCCGGCTCATTCAACTACATGCCTGCCAAGATGGTGCATGAAGCATGGTTGCCCGCGGGGGCGCTGGTTTTCATCACCGTGGATGGTGCGTGGGATGTCAATTGGGTAGAAGGCCCGCCCACGGCTGCCGATCTCACAAAGTAATCCGCGACCATGTTCGTGAATCGCAACCCAGGGTGCCGAATACGATGACCATCGAAGAGAATAAAGCGCTTGTGCGCCGGTTTTACGAAGAGATTGATAAGGGCAATCTCGACGCGATGGACGAGGTCGTGGCGGAGGATTATCTTGACCACAATCCTCCGCCGTTTCCTGGTTTAGCTTCCGGGCGAGAAGGTTTGAAGCAGGCCTTCAAACTCTTTTGGGAGGCCACGCCCGGCTATCACCACATCGAAGAGCAAATCGCCGAAGGGGATAAGGTCGTGACACGCCTCACCTCGTATGGAAAACACGAAGGTGACCTTCCTGGCGCCCCCCGAACCGGCAACGATCTCAAGATGTCTTCGATCACGATCCATCGTATTGCGAACGGCAAACTCGCGGAGAAGTGGGCTGAGAAAGATGTATTGGGATTCCTGATACAGATTGGCGTGATGCCACCGCCCGGGCAGCCTGAAACACCACCCGCTAAAACAACCTGAGGCGCCAACTATGCAATGCAGCTAACGCACTAAATACACAAACTGAAATGAAATAATATGCAAACTGAAACTAAGAAACCGATGGCTGATCCTTCGAGTGGAGGAAGAAAGATTCTCGTGCTCGGCCACGAAATCACACTCAAGCTTTCCTGTCGTGAGACGGATGGAGAATATATTGTCTATGAAGTCGTGACGCCTCCGGGAGTCGGCGTGCCGCTGCATGTGCATCGTCATGAAGACGAGTTCTTTCGCGTTCTCGATGGCGACTTTGAATTTCAACTCGATCAACAAAGTCAGAAGGTCACGTCCGGTGCCATGGTTATTTTGCCCAGGAACATTCCTCATGCGTTCCGCAACGTCGGGACAAAACCCGGCAGGACTTTTTGGACCGTCACGCCCGGTGCAAACTTTGAGAAGTTCTTCGAAGAGTTGGGTTCTCTTCCAGCCGATAGGGAGCCTGATATGGGAAAAGTCACGGAAATCTTCGACAGACACGACATCAAAATCCTGCCGCCGCAGTAGAGCCACTCCTCCGTTGACCGAGTTGGTACGAGTGCTCTGACACCAAGCAGCTTTGCCAAGTCTCTCGTGATACAGGAACCGACATCATGGCAGCGACCGCGCGCGGCTCACCCGATTGTTGGGCGGCTGGCGTCTCGACAACCCAACGAGAAAATGGAGGTGAGGTGACCATGATCGATCTCATCAAACTGGCAGCCCTCATCCGGCGTGATCGCGACGCTTTGCTCTCGCGGTGGAGGGAGCAAGTGCGGCAGCTCCCCTCAGCGAAGCACCTCGACACACCCACGCTCAACGATCACGTTCCGACTCTCCTGGATGAATTGGCCGCAGCACTCCACTCACAATCCGAGGAGACGATCCCGGAAGCGCTCCGCGAAGGAAGCTCGCCAGAGCATGGCTTGCAGCGCGTCCTGGACGGATTTGATATTGAAGAAGTCGTGGCGGAGTACAACATCCTGCGCGGCTGTCTCCACGACCTTGCCGATCGCAACGGTTTGAGCCTGCAAGGGAAGCCTTTTCACATCGTCAACCGCGTCTTGGACGGAGCGATCGGATTGGCCGTGCAGTCCTATGCGACTCAACAAGCGCTGGAAGTCCAGCGCCGCCGCGAAGAGTATCTCGCATTCGTGGCCCACGACCTCCGCACTCCCCTGAATGCCATTTCTCTGGCTGCGAGAGTCCTGGAGTTGAGGCTCCCGGAACGAGGCACCAACGCTGAAACCTCGCAAATGTTGAAGGCCCTGCGTCGAAACGTGCTGCAACTCGAAGGCCTGGTCAGCAAGGTCATTGAGGAAAGCACCAATCTCCAAACAGAACTCGGCGTCAAATTGCAGCGGCGCACATTTGATTTGTGGCCCCTGGTTGAGGCCCTCATTCACGATCTTAATCCCGTGGCAGGGACCGCCAGCACTCAGTTGATCAACAAGATACCCGACGACCTGGTCGTCTATGCAGACGCCAGTTTGTTGAGGCGGGTCTTTCAGAACTTGATCGCCAACGCCATTAAGTACACGCCACGCGGAGAGGTCATCATCGGGGCCCGGGAACTTGGCGCGGAAGGGACCATCGAGTGCTGGGTCAGCGACAACGGTGCGGGAATCCCCGCAGAGTTTCTCGAAAAAGTCTTCGACAAGGGAGAAACCGATCCGGCGAACGAGGGTGGGATGGGCCTGGGTCTCGCCATCGTGAAGACATTTACTGAGGCTCACGGCGGGATAGTGACCGTTGAAAGCAAAGAAGGGGTCGGCTCGACGTTCCGGTTTTCACTGCCCGCCAAGGCGAATGCAGGCGGTCCGACAAATCGCTGAATCTGACGGAGGCCACCCTGTTAGTGAAATTCCTCGTGACAAGGTCGAGATCGAGAACAAAAACGAATCGAGAATCAGTGTCTGGAACCCTGTTGTTTTGCCGCAGCTTTGCCAAGTCTCTCGTGAAGAAGGAACCTGAATCATGAACGCGACATTAGAGCAAACCACGTCCGTCTGGATGCAGACGGGCGAGATTCCCGTCCACGCCGCGCTGACTGCGGACGTCGAGGCTGACGTGTGCGTCGTCGGTGCTGGCATCGCGGGCATGACGACCGCGTACCTGCTGCTTCAGCAAGGGCGGTCGGTCGTGGTGCTGGATGACGGCCCGATTGGTGGGGGGCAAACGGAGCGCACGACCGCTCACATCACCAACGCGATCGATGATCGCTATGTGAACATTGAGGGCTGGCACGGCCAAGAGGGGGCTCGTCTGGCGGCGGAAAGTCATACGGCGGCGATCGACCGCATCGAAGCCATCATCACGCGCGAGAACATCGAGTGCGACTTCGAGCGGCTCGACGGTTATCTCTTCGCTCCGCCCGGCGAGTCTCCAAACCTGCTGGAGCACGAACTGCAGGCCGCGCGACGGGCTGGGCTGTCACAGGTCGAATTCGTGCCGCGTTGTCCGCTGGCCACGTTTGAAACCGGCGCGTGTTTGCGATTTCCCCGGCAGGGACAGTTTCATCCTCGGAAGTATCTCGCCGGATTGACGACCGCCATCCTTCGCATGGGCGGGCGCATCTTCACGCAGACCCATGTCGACAAGATCGAGTGTGGTCCACCCGCTCGCATCAAGACGCGCCAACATCACACGGTCACGGCGGGTTCGGTCGTGGTGGCGACGAACACACCGTTCAACGATTGGGTCACGATCCACACCAAGCAGGCTCCCTATATGACCTACGTGATGGCGTTCGGCGTGCCGCGCGGAGCCGTCACGAAGGCGCTCTATTGGGACACGCAGGATCCCTACCACTACGCCCGGATCCAAGCCCTTC
>JAYTIB010000910.1:0-7554 GCA_043732205.1 Schlesneria sp.
CAAAAGACCGACGCGACAGGAAAAATCACGGCCAACTTCCTGGGGGTGAAAATTGGTCCCTTGAACAAGGAACTGATTGGCAAGGTGTTGGATGTGACAGTCGACCAAGTGAAAGTGGGAACCACCACGGTCAAAGCAGGGGCCGGAACGAGTGGTGCCTGTGCGGAATTGAAATTGAATTCTGCGAACAAGGACAAAGTTCCGCCGGTCAAGCCGAATTCGACGATTACGATTTCCTACGAGGGCCATCCGCCGATCGCCCAGGGTAAGTTTCACCCAGCCAAGTGAACTGATTGGAACGGTCGGTTGACCCCGCCGTATGTGATTCTCCAGCCCGCCATCCTCGTGATGTGCGGGCTGTTTTCATTGGCGGTGTGCGCCGGGGCCGTGGCTGAAATTCGTTCCCGGCGCCGTGTCATTCCCGATGATTGGGAATCATCGTTCCGGTTCATTCCGCGTCGAGCACTTGCAAGACCGGGCGGGGGTTCAAAGAATGGCGACGCAAACCGGACGGCCGATCATGATGATCGGCGTCACACCGACTCGGTCCCACTGATTCGATTGAGGATTCCCCGATGATTCGCACCACGCTCGTGTATTCGCTGACGGCACTGGCCGCGGTGGCCTTTGGTTCCGCGGCTGTGTCGGCTGCGGAACCCGCCGGGCTGCCTCCCGTGGTCCACCCCAAGGACAACCCGCCGACGCCGGAAAAAATCTCGCTCGGCAAGCAGCTTTATTTCGACGGTCGCCTGTCGGCCGACAACAAGGTGTCGTGCGCGTCGTGCCACGATCCCGCCAAGGGGTACAGCAACGGCGATCAGTTCGCCACCGGGGTGGAAGGGAAGAAGGGGGGACGGAATTCTCCGACGGTCATCAACACCGCTTATCAGAGATTCCAGTTCTGGGACGGTCGGGCGCAAACGCTCGAAGAACAGGCATTGGGACCGATCCAGAATCCAATCGAAATGAACATGCCGCTGGAAGCCGTGGTGACCAAGCTGAACGCGATTGAAGGCTACAAGAAGCAGTTTCAACAGGTGTTCGGCACGGATGTCACTTCGGACGGCATCGCCAAGGCGATCGCGGCCTACGAGCGGACCGTGCTCTCGGGCGATGCCCCGTTCGACAAGTTCAAGGCGGGTGACAAGGCCGCGCTGTCGGAAGCGGCGCAGCGGGGAATGAAGCTGTTCTTCGGCAAGGCCAATTGCAGCGCTTGTCATGCGGGACCGAACTTCACCGACAACGGCTTTCACAACATCGGCGTTCCCGGCAAGGATGACGGGCGTTTGTCGATCACCAAGTTCGTCGGCGACAAGGGGTCGTTCCGAACCCCCACGCTGCGTGAGATCGCCCGCTCGGCCCCCTACATGCATGACGGCAGCCTGAAGACACTCGAAGACGTGGTCGCGCACTACAACAAGGGGGGGACGCCCAACGATCAACTCGACGAGGAACTCTTCCCGTTGAAGCTGACCAACGAGCAACTCGCCGACCTGGTGACGTTCCTGAAAGAGGGGTTGTCGAGCGCCAGTTATCCCCTGCACACCGCGCCGGAACTGCCCAAGTAACTTAGGCGAGCGGCAGGAATAGGCCTACAAGCACGCGGCGCAAGTGAGTGAGTTTTCGGGCACACTCGCTTGCGCGTCGTGCTTGTATTTTCGGACACACTTGCTTGCGCATCGTGCTTGTCGGTCGGTAAACTTTCACCTGCCGCTCGCCTCATGGAGATCGTTCGGCGACTTGTTGCTTTTGCGCTGCGGTCGGACGCCGTGCCTTAATGGAAGCACCCCGAGGCCCGCCATCACTTCATCCCGCACGGACCGAGGGAGATTCATGGAATCGGTGTTGGTCATCGAACGGTCCGAGCATGACGCCCGGCACCTTCAGCAGTTCGTCATTCAGGCGGGATTCGAGTGTCTGCCGGTTTCCAATGGATTCGTCGCCGAGTCCCCGGACAACTGCGGGTGTTCGCTGATCCTGACGGGTGGTTCCCCCGTGGAATCGGATTTTGGACCGTTCGTGCGTTCGCTGGAAGAACGGTTCCCGCGTGTTCCCGTCGTCACGGTGACCGGTCCGAACGGCATCTCGACGAGGGATGCGTTGCAATCGGGAGTCACCGGTTGTGTGCCCCATTGCAGTCTCGCGTCGGATCTGGCGTGGACGCTGCAAACGATTCTCGCGTCCGGTCCGTTGGCGTGTTCCGGCGTCAATCCCGTGGGCGGAGTCGCCGAGGCGATCTGTCACACGATCGACAACAATCCCGCACTGCTGCCGCTGGTCATCGACCAGATTCGCCAGCGGTTGGAGCGCTGGCCGTTCCCCGATCCGATGGAAGTGGTGCGGGTGATGGTGGCGTTGAGCGAATCGCTCGACAACGCCCTGTACCACGGCAACCTGGAACTGAATTCGGAGCTTCGCCAGGGGGATGGCCGGGCTTGGCGGGACGAGTGCCAACGGCGACGATCAGCCGCGCCGTATTGCGATCGAAAGATCCGGATGCAGGCGGTGTTTGGAGACCACTCCGCCGAGTTCATCATCCGCGACGAGGGCCCGGGGTTCGATCCACTCAGTCAGGTCGACTGCACGGAATCACAGCACAAGGAACGTTGCAGCGGACGCGGCCTGCTGCTGATGCGGATGTACATGGACGAGGTGCGGTTCAATCCCGTCGGCAACCAGGTGACGCTGGTCAAGCATCACCCGCGCACGGCGCGGCCATGATCGACCGCCGCGCCGCGCGTCCGCGTCGCCAATCGTGTTTTCACAGGACGGGCACGAATTCATCAGTCGCCCGCTTCCGTTTGACGGGTGGGCGTGGTGAAGTAGTCCACCCGAACCAGATCAGTTGGAAGATCCTCCGAAGATTTTCCGACGACCAGCGAATGACGAATCAAACGCGCGGCCGTGTGACTTGCGGTCCATCCGTCATGCCATCCCCCTGATTGAAGCGCATTGCCATGAGCGAAAACGGCGGACCCCGGCTCAACACTCGACTGTTCGCGGCGGTGTTTTGCCCGAACTGCCAGTTCTCGATTGTGTCGGCCAACGAGCGGCAGATCTGTCCCGAATGCGGCGAGCAGTTCGATGTGCGGGCCGGCGACCACGGCGAGACGCGGATCGTCGCCCCGTTGGATGCGGGTGTTCCGCAAACCAAGTCGCTCCCGCGCGCTTCGACGGCCACCGAGGTCGACGAACTGATCGGTCAGCAGATCGACCGCTACCAGTGCCACGCCCTGTTGGGCACCGGGGCGATGGGGCGGGTCTATCTGGCGCGGCATGTCGATCTGCACCGCAACTGCGCGTTGAAAATCCTGCCACCGCAACTGGCCGAGAGTGACGCGGCCTATGTCGAACGGTTTGCCGATGAGGGTCGTGCCGCCGCCGCGCTGAACCATCCCAACATCGTCACCGTCCATGCCATCGGCGAAGAGCGCGGATACCATTTTCTGGAAATGGAGTTTGTCGCCGGCCAGTCGTTGCGAAAGCTGGTCGAGGACGACGGACCGCAGGAGCCCGTCCGCGCCACTTCATTGACGTTGAGGATTGCCGAGGGATTGGCGGCCGCGCATCTGGCCGGCATCCTGCATCGCGATCTGAAACCGGACAACGTCATGCTGACGCACCTCGGTGTCCCGAAGATCACCGACTTTGGTCTGGCGAAGCGGGTCGTCCTGGATGCCACGCCGGGGTCTCATGTGGAAGTGGTCGGAACGCCCCCGTTCATGGCGCCCGAATTGTTTCAGCAGTGTGAAGCGACGACGGCCAGCGATGTCTATGCGCTGGGAGTCTGTTACTTCTTTCTGCTGACGGGACGGTTGCCGTTCTCCTCGCCGGTGCTGTCGGAACTGATCCGGCAGGTGACTCATGATCCCCTTCCGAGCCTGCGGCACGAATTCCCGCAGATTCCCAAGGAGATGTCCGAATGCCTGCAACAACTGTTGTCCAAGGCGGCCGAGAACCGGCCGCGTTCGGCGGTGGAGGCGGTGCAGCTCTTGTCGGCGGTGCTGGGAGAATCGGAAGATCTGGACCAAATGATGCAGGCGGCATTTGCGCATCAACCGGGCGTGCAATGGGCTCGGCACGGCGAAGGCTTCCGGGTCAACCTGCAATTCCAGGATGGCCGCAGGCAATTGGTGCTGGTGGAACCGAGCGCCCATGCGGCCGCCGACCGGGCCCTGCGGATCTCCAGCGTCTGCTGTCCGGCGCTGTCGGTTTACTTTGAACCGGCCTTGAGGCTGAACTCCGAGATTTTGCACGGAGCCCTGGCGATCGCCGAGATTGATGGCGAGGCGAAGTTCCTGATGGTCGACAACTATCCACGGGCGACGGTCGATTCCGAGGAAATCCGCCGCAGCGTGCTCGAAGTGGCCCACCGCGCCGACGCGATCGAAAAACTGCTGACGGGCCGCGACTTGAATTGACGGGGGATTCAATTCCGAATTGACCACGCCCGCCCGCACGTCATATCGTTGGACTCCGCGAAGCCGGAGATTCATGAGGAACCACGAAATACGCGAAAAACACGAAATTGAAGAGTGTTGCGGGCAGTCCATCTCAAGACATTGCTCACCGTGTTATCGCGGTCAATTGGGATCATGACGCTCGTCTCTTTTTCTTTCGAGTCTTTCGTGTTTTTCGTCGTCAATAATCCGGGCTAACCGAACAGACAATTCCGGCGACAGTTTCAGGACAGGTGCATCATGGTCAGGTTTTCGAATCGGTTCGCTTTCGCACTGTTGGCCCTGGGCACGTGGGGGGCGTTGATGCCCGCTGACGCCACGGCGCAGGCTCCGCGCCGGAATGAAATCCGGATCGCGCCCATCGAGGAGGGGGACGAACGGACTTCGCAGCACAAGCTGTGGGTGCTCGAAGTCTACATGAAGCCGATGCGGCTGATCCCCATCGAACTGACCGACCCCAAGACCGGCAACAAGAAGCTGGAATACGTCTGGTACATCACCTATCGGGCCGTCCCCCGCAAGACGGTGGAACGTGTCGATCCGAACGCCCCCGAGAACCAGTTTGATGAACCGGTCAGCCCGCCACTGTTCATCCCCGAATTCACTCTGGTCGTCACCGACAACGACCGCCACGACGAATATTCCGATCAGGTGATTCCCGAGGCGCTGGTCGCGATCAACAAGCGCGAGAAGGGGAATTACAAGAGCTCGGTCAGCGTGGTGGGTCCGCTCCCCGAAGCGAACGATCCCGGCGCTGGAAACGACCACGCGATCCAGGGGGTCGCGATGTGGAAGGGGATCGACAAGGAAGCCGACCGGTACACCGTCTTCATGACCGGATTCTCCAACGGCATCCGCAAGCTGAAAGGACCGGACGGCGAGCCCATCGTTCAGACGAAGACGATCATGCACAAGTACAAGCGCCTTGGTGATCGCTTCGATCAAAATGAAGTCGAGATCCAGTTGGACACCGAGCCGGTGTGGCTGTACCGGTGAACAGCCGCGCGACCGGAGCGGTCAGA
Source organism: Schlesneria sp. (assembly GCA_043732205.1). Classification (GTDB taxonomy): domain Bacteria; phylum Planctomycetota; class Planctomycetia; order Planctomycetales; family Planctomycetaceae; genus Schlesneria. The sequence goes on from JAYTIB010000910.1 coordinate 5,483, forward strand.
GCGTGTGAATCTTTCAAGTTCAATGCGGTCCAGCACAAGATGTCGCGTTGGCTTTAGCCGACGCGGTACGACATCTTGCGTGGGTTGAAACCCACACTTCAAAGATTCACAAGCCATGAGGCCGCCGTCGAGGCGCGAAGAGTCCCGCCAACGCATCGGCACCGAAGTCGATCGGCCTCCTCTCTTCTGAATTCCGAATTCTGTCTCCTGAATTCCGTCTGTGGCGTGGTCCCCCAATCCCCGCGGCCGGGTCCATTGCCAAATGGTTCGCGTGACGTCACGATTCCCGCCGTTCTGAACCTCTGGGAAGATCGACTCATGCTCACTCTCGAAAGATTCTCATTCGGCGTCGGGGACCGGTTTGCCCATCAGGCGAAGGCGCAATTGCGGGCCTTCCAAATGCTGGCCAGGGACGGCATCGACGTCGTGCCGGTCTGGAACAAGTCCAACCGCGAACACACGTTCATCGGCTCGGAACCGCAGAGTGTCTTCGACGCCGCACAGGCCGCCGTCAGGGAACTCGGCTGGAACAATGGCTGGCACGTCGATGCCGACCACATCCGCCTGGAAACGGTCGACCGGTTCATGGACTGCTCGGACTTCTTCACGATCGACGTCGCCGACTCCATCGGCAAGCCGGCTGCGGCGGGGGATGTCTCGGCATTCGTCGCCCGGCACCCGGAACTGGTCGGCAGTCTGAGCATCCCCGGCGTCAGCGTGCCATTCACAACGACCCGCGCCGACGTCGAACGGGTGGCGGCCAAGTACCTGCTGGCGGTGCAGGACGCGGGCCAGATCTACCGTCACATCATTGATGCCAAGGGGGAATCGAACGTCATCGCCGAAGTGTCGATGGACGAGACCGATGCCCCGCAGACGCCGCCGGAACTGCTGATCATCCTCGCCGCGATCGCCGACGAGAAGGTGCGCATCCAAACCATCGCGCCGAAATTCACGGGCCGATTCAACAAGGGGGTGGACTATGTCGGCGACTTGGTGCAGTTCGACAAGGAGTTCAACGACGACCTCGCCGTGATCGCCCACGCGGTCCGGCAGTATGGGCTGCCGGCGAATCTGAAGCTCAGTGTTCACAGCGGCAGCGACAAGTTCGGCATCTATCCCATCATTCGCCGCGCCCTGCAGCGCACGGGAGCCGGACTGCACGTGAAGACCGCGGGGACGACGTGGCTGGAAGAACTGATCGGCCTGGCCGAAGCCGGCGGCGACGGGCTGGCACTCGCGAAGGAGATCTACGCCTATGCCCTCGAACACGTGGACGAACTGTGCGCCCCGTATGCCAGCGTGATCGACATCGACCGCGCGAAGCTGCCGGGCGTCGCCACGGTCAACGGCTGGAACGGCCCGCAACTCGCCAACGCCCTGCGGCACATCCCGAGTCACCCCGAATTCAACGCGCACGTGCGTCAGTTGCTGCACGTCTCCTTCAAGATCGCGGCCAAGGCGGGCACCCGCTACACGGACCTGCTCGAAGCGAACGAAGCCATCGTGGCCAAACAGGTGACCGAGAACATCTACGAACGCCACATGCGGCCGTTGTTCATCGGTTGAACGGTCCTGATGCACCGTCAATGAGTCAATCAAGGGTTGTAGCCACGCTCGCCAGAGCGTGGGTGAGTTGCGAAATTGAGCCCGCATCGCCCCACGGTCTGGCGACCGTGGCTACAACCCCAATTCTCAACTTTGATTCGGCCGTTGTTCATCGGTTGAAAGACTCCTCATGCAAACCCGTCCGCTCGGCAAGACCGGTCTCGAACTTCCGATCCTCAGCTTCGGCGCGTCGTCGCTGGGGCAGGAGTTCCGCAGCGTGCAGCTCGACGACGCGCTGCAAAGCGTCCGCGTCGCCCTCGACTGCGGTCTGAACTTCATTGACACCTCGCCCTTCTACGGACGCGGGATGAGCGAGGTGCTGCTCGGCATCGCGCTGCGGGGCGTGCAGCGCGACAGTTACACGCTCTGCACCAAGCTCGGCCGCTACGATCTGGGTCACTTCGACTTCAGCGCCAAACGAGTGGCCGAGAGCGTGGACGTCAGCCTGCACCGGCTCGGCACCG
>JAYTIB010000911.1:0-7552 GCA_043732205.1 Schlesneria sp.
GCAACGACATGAGAAGTCAGAGCAGCCCCGGCGGCCGATCGGTGGTGTGGCGTTGGCCGAAGCCCCTCCCAAGACCAAGTTCGTCAATCGCGGTTCGGACTTGGAGGTCTACGCAGCCAAAGCCAACAAGCTCGCCATCCGAGACTCGCAGGGCGAATTGATCGCGGTGATTGAAATCGTTTCGCCGGGTAACAAACACAGCAAGCTCGCCATCCAGAAGTTCGTCGAGAAATCAGTGGAACTGATCCGTTTCGGAATCCATCTGCTGGTGATCGACCTGATTGCCCCCGGCCCCCGCGACCCACATGGGCTGCATCAACTCATCTGGTCCGAACTGGAATCCGAGGACTTCCGCCTGCCGCGCGGCAAGCCCCTGACGCTCGCTTCGTACTGCTGCGGCGATCCCCTGACCGCCTTCATCGACCCGGTCGCCATCGGCGGCAAACTCCCCGACATGCCGGTCTTCATCGACTCCGGAACCTACGTCCCCGTCCCCCTGGCCGAAACCTACGCCGCCTCCTGGAACGTCTGCCCCGCCGAATTCCGCGAGGACGTGCTGGCGTCACAGAAATGAGTTGAGGACCAGAATTGCTGAAGGCGAGAACTTATGAAGATTCGAACTCGGTTCAGTTCAAGCAGAATTCAATTCGCGCAGGCCGGGATGTTCGTTGCCGCGGTGCTGGTGACGACATTGGCAAGCGCGGCCGAGCCTGAGTTCTTGGCGGCACACGCCAAAGCTGTCGCGGCGAATCCTGCGGGGATGAGCTTCTCGATTGAATTCGCCGGGCGGCAATCTCAATTCCATGTCGGCGAGTTGATCTCGCTCGACATCGTGTATGAGTTCCGACAGGCCGGCGCGTATCTGATCAATGATGGCTTGGCCAGTGGTTCGGGGACCGCTCGGCTGTTGGAAGTGTTCCGCGTGACACCCCCGGCGGGAACGCGTTCGCAGACTTTGGACGAGCCGAACTTTCATCGGTGGGCGGGTGGCACACCGTTGGAGACCAAAACGGATCACGTCTATCGTTACCGCGTCGCTCTCAACGAGTGGCGGCGCTTCGACACGCCGGGCAGGTATCGCTTCTACAGCGAGAGCGCGCGGGTCTGGAAACCGAGGGTTTCAGCGAACGACGACAATGACTTGCGAGTCACATCGAATCTGTTGGAGTTGGAGATCACACCGGCCACGCCCGAATGGCAGGAGGAACAACTTCGCCAGGCCATCGCAGTTCTCGATCGCCCCGACGATACGACCGACGATTACCGACTGCTGCGACGCGAGGCCTTGCGACGGTTGCGGTATCTCGACACCGAAGCCGCCACACGCGAATTGGCACGTCGTCTGTCGGGTCGCGACGAATACGAGGTGTGGGGCAATGAGGACCAATACGCGGAACAACATGACGTCGCCATGGGATTGTTCCGGTCGCTCTACAAGTCCGCCGCTGTCGAGGAACTCGAGCGGCGTTTGGAGGCTCCCGAATTTGCCGTGACCGCCGATTTCGTAACCAGCTTGGCGAGGCTGGCCGCCGACGCCCGATTGCCCGTGGATGAAAGTGCATTCGGCCGCGACGACGAATCGCAGGCGAAGTTGGACCGGCTCAATGACGAACACGAGACGCTCGAACAAACGCTGTTTCTCAAGTACTCGGAAGCCGCTTGGGTGGCCGCCGAAAAGAAGCAACCGCCAGCCCGCGCCCGGACGCTGCTCGAATGGCTACCGGAATCAACCCTCGCCTACCGGCGCGACCCGCAACCGCCGTCCGCCGAGCGGTTGGCTCGGGTTGGTGCGGCCGTGCGAGCTGTCTTCGCCCAGCTTCCCGCAGCCGAACAGTCCCGCGTCCTGGGACAGCAATGGAAACGATTGGGCGGGACCGAGTTCCTGCCCGTATTACGCCGATTCATCGCTTCCACCCCCGAGCGATTGGAACGAGACTATGATCGCGATTCGCTTGTCGACTTGGCGTTCCGACGAATGATCGAACTGGCACCGGAGGAAGGAACGGCACTAATTCAGGCGGAACTCCGCCGTCCAAGGCCCCGTGCAACGATGGATACGTTCAAGCTGCTGCCCGCTCGGCCGATTCCCGAGTTGGACGATTCGTTGGCGACACGAGTCGAAGAAATGGACATTGGCCTGGACGCTGAAGAATTGGCCGCAACACTCGCGGCCCGGTTTGGTTCGTCCGCCATTTATGACCGCGTCCGCAAAGTCTACGGCAACGACGCGGGGAGTTGGCCCTGCGATTACCAAGCGGCGATGCTCGCCTATCTCATCCGTCACAATCCCCGCGAAGGGGCGCAGTTGGTGAACCAGGCGCTGGATGCCACCGCCCCGAACCAGACCCGCTGTTTTCGGAGCGTCTTGACCGACGTCGCTCGCGTTCACATGTCGGCCGAGTTGGAACGAATCGCCATCGAACGCCTTAATGACAAGAATCCCGAGATCGCTTCCAACGCCATCTGGACGCTTCAGGGATACGGCTCCGCGGCCGCCGAACAGGCGTTGTGGCGGCGATTCGAGAAGTGGCACGACACGTGGAAGGATCGCGTCGGCGAATTGACGGTCGCTGACAACGGCTCTCAGACGGCCCCGCAGGTCCAGCTTGAGCTATCGCTGATCGATGCTCTGTCCCACGCCAACAACTGGATCACCGACCGGGCCAAGCTCGAACGTCTGCGTGCGTTGTGTCTAACGAAGCGGCGCCAACAGCATGTTGATGAGATGCTCGACCATTGGCGCGAGCCGGTGGCGATCCACTTCAATCCGGGAACCGACGGCGAGTTCCCCAGTGCAGCGCGAGCAAAGTCTTACGCTTTTCCGTTTCCCGCAGTCGAAAACCAATGGTGGGTCACACAGTACTTCGCCCACTCGCTGGCCGACCTCAAGAAGCTGCTGGCCCGCTTCCCCGCCGGAACCACATTCGGCTTTCCCACCGGCATTCTCACCGACCCAGTGGCCGAGCAGCGGCTGTTCGACGACTTGCAAGAGTCACTCGCGCCGCACGGAATGAAGCTCGTCAAATCTCCGCCCCGCGAGTGACTCTGGCGAGTCGCGATGTAGAATCCGTGTCCGCAGCCAGTCGCCGCACGATCTAGGAGTTCCCCATGCCCGTCGTGATCGAAGCCCCGGTCGATTTCATGGAGACCGTCACGCACTTGCGATTGCCGCCGCATGAGGATCAGCACCTTCAAGAAATGATGGACGCCAACACGAACGGAACGTTGACGCCGGAAGAACGAACGCAGTTTGAATCGCTCGTCGAATGGAGTGAATCGCTGTCGCTGCTGCGCGCACAGGCGCTCCACCTGTTGAGAAAGCATCTGACTGGTCGCTGACCGCGACCGGATTGACATTCCCCGTGAGAAGGCGCGTGATATCGAAGCCGGTTGATTGTCGGCAAACCGTCATCAGGGCTGGAGCCCGCATTCGAGGACGACTTCGTGAGTCCAACCAATTCTCCGCCGCAAGCGGCCTTGAAGTATGAGCTCGAAGTCTCCGAGCCGGGCCGCGTTGAACTGCACGGTCCGTTCGTCGTCGGCGAGCGGCTGACGGTGATCGTGGTGCCTGAATCGGCCGAGACGTTTGTCGACCTGACCGAGGCATCACAGAGCAGCCTCGACTTTTGGAACAACCCGCTGGACGACGAGGATTGGAACGATGCCTAAGCAGGGCGATCTGGTTCTGATCCCGATTCCGTTCACGGACCTGTCGTCCCGAAAGCGGCGACCGGTCATCGTGATCTCCAATGATGACTACCACCGGACGAACACCGATGTGGTCGTGGTGGCAATGACTTCGAATCCCGCGGCGGTTCCGTATTCGTTCGTTCTAACATCAGCCGACTTGGAGGCCGGGTCGTTGAACCGACCCGGAACCGTTCGAGTCGACAAGATTTACACCCTGGCCAACTCACTGGTCGTGAAAACATTCGGCCGCGTGAACAAGCCCACGCTGGAACGGATACAGCAACTGTTTCTCGACCTCACGAAAGTCACCCCATGAATCGTCGCGCCTCGTTGTTGATCTGTGTTGTGATGATATTCGGCGGTGAGTCGTGTCTGCCATCGCTGGCCGCTGAGCAGCAACTGAACGGGCACATGTTCACGCTGCCGGACGGGTTTGAGATCGAGGTGGCGGCGAAGTCGCCTTTGGTGGAGCGGCCGATCACGGCGGACTTTGATGAACTCGGGCGGCTGTACGTCACTGATTCGTCCGGGTCGAATGAGCCGGTGGTGAAGCAGTTGGCGAATCCGACGCATCGCATCGTGCGGTTGGAGGACACCGATGGCGACGGCCGCTTCGACAAGAGTGTTGTCTTCGCCGACAAGCTGATGTTTCCCGAGGGGTCGTTGTGGCACGACGGCTCGCTGTACGTGGCCGCTCCGCCGAGCATCTGGAAGCTGACCGACACCGACGGCGATGGCGTGGCCGATCAGCGGGTTGAGTGGTTCGAGGGGAAGACGCTGACCGGTTGTGCGAACGATCTGCACGGGCCGTATCTCGGGCCGGATGGGTTCATTTACTGGTGCAAGGGGGCGTTTGCCGAGCAGACGTACGAGCAGCCGGGGAAGAAGCCGCTCGTCACAAAGGCGTCTCACATATTCCGTCGCCGCGCGGATGGAACCGGTCCGATCGAGAACGTGATGACGGGTGGAATGGACAACCCGGTCGATGTCGTTTTCACGCCGGGAGGCGAACGTATCTTCACGACGACGTTCTTGCAGAATCCCGGTGGCGGGTTGCGAGACGGGCTGATTCACGCCGTCTATGGAGGGGTCTACGGCAAGGTCCACAACGTGACTGACTTTCATCCGCGCACCGGCGACCTGCTGCCGCCGCTCGCTCACATGGGAGCCGCCGCGCCGTGCGGGCTGACGCGGTACGAGTCCGATGTCTTCGGCACCAAGTTTCGCGACAACCTCTTCGCGTGTCAGTTCAACATGTACAAGGTGTCGCGTCATGAATTGAAGAACAGTGGCGCGACATTCTCCTCCAAAGACTCGGACTTCGTCGTCTCGAACAACCTTGATTTCCATCCGACCGACGTGCTGGAGGACGCCGACGGCAGCCTCGTCATCTGCGACACGGGCGGTTGGTACAAGCTCTGTTGCCCGACGTCGCAGCTCGACAAACCGGATGTCCTCGGCGCGGTTTATCGCGTCCGTCGGACGGGCAGCAAGAAGATCGAAGACCCGCATGGACTGAAGCTCGACTGGGAGCAGCTCACGCCGAATGAGTTGGCTCGATTGCTCGACGATCCGCGTCCGGCCGTTCAACGACGAGCGATCCGCGATCTGGCGAAGCACGACGGCGCGAAGGTGGCCGCCGTTCTCAAGCCGTTGCTGCGTGCGTTGGAGGCGGGCGGCGAATTGAGCGACGACAAAGCGGTCGATCCGAACGAGCCGTTTCATCGACGACGCGCTTCCGAAACCGCGCGAATGAACGCCGTCTGGACGCTCGCGCGGATCGACGCTCCCGAGGCGCGGCACCTCACGCGCGGAGCACTCTTCGACTCAAACCACATCGTGCGACAGGCCGCGCTCCAGTCGGTCAGTCTCTGGCGGGACCACGCGGCTCTGCCGCAGGTACTCAAGCTGCTGCGAACCTGCACACGGCAGAACATGCGACTCAGCGCCGAGATTCTCGGACGGCTGGGGGACAAGTCGGCGGTGCCGCATCTGCTGGAGGCGGCGGTGGAAAAACGCCTGCAACTCGGCACGGAAGTCGTTCAGGTGCGCGAGCATGATGTCACGCTCGGGGGTGTGAAGCCTGCCATCTTCGTCAACGTCGCGCAGTCCGACCGCGTGCTGGAGCATGCGATCACGTTCGCCCTGATCGAGATCGCCGATCCGCAGGGGACGGCGGTCGGATTGAAGAGCGCCGACCCGCGCGAGCAGCGAGTCGCGATGATCGCCCTCGACCAGATGCCGAGTGGTGGACTGACGTCATCGCAAGTGGTGCCGTTGCTGTCGTCGTCCGACAAGACGTTGCAAGAGACCGCGCTGTGGCTCGTTACCCGCCACGGCGAGTGGGGAGATGAGGTCGCTCGATATCTGGATTCGCAACTCGGCAAGAAGTCATGGACGAATGCGGAGTTGGCCAACCTGAGCGAGTTGTTGTCGAAGTTCGCCGCCACGCCGAGCGTGCAGACTCTGTTGGCAACTCACGTTGGCAGCCCCATCGAACATGATGTCCACGAACGACGTGTCACGCTCTGCCTGAGCGCGATGCAACGTTCGGGTCTGAAGGAGATGCCCGCCGCGTGGCTGGCGGCGATCACGAAAATCCTTTCTCCGAAAAGCCGCAGCCTGACACGGGTGAAGCAGCAGGCCATCTTCGTCGTTCGCGCACTGCCGCTTCCAAAAACAGGGACCGACGAGCTTGCCAAAGGCTTGAAATCTTTCGCGGTGGCATGCCATGCGGACGATGACAAGCGAATCGAGTCGATTGCCGCTTTGCCGGCGGGGACGGAGTTGTCCGACCCGAATCCTCTGAACGACCTGTTTGTCATGGCGATCGAAGCGCTTGGTGAACATGCCTCGGTGGCCGAGCGGTCTGCGGCGGTGGACGCACTGCTCAAGGCAAAACTGACTGCGCCGCAACTGGCGACGCTGGCCGATTCGATCCCGCGCGTCGGGCCGCTCGAACTGAACCGGTTGCTCGGCGCATTCGAGTCGGCCACTGACGAGGCGGTCGGACTGAAGCTCGTCGCGGGACTGAAGCAATCGCCGGTGCTGACGAGCCTGCGCGTGGATGCGGTGAAGCTGAGGCTCGCCAAGTTTCCAGCGACCGTCCAACAACAAGCCGAAACGCTCTACGCGGCCATCAACGTGGAAGCGGCCAAGCAGAAGGAACGGCTCGACGAAATGGTCGGCCAAGTGGGGCAGGGGGACATCCGGCGCGGGCAGCTTGTCTTCGCGAACACGAAGGCCGCGTGCGTCGCCTGTCACGCGATCGGCTACAAGGGAGGCAACATCGGCCCGGACCTGTCGCGCATCGGCAAGATCCGAACCGAACGCGACCTGCTCGAATCGCTCCTTTTCCCGAGTGTCAGTTTCGTGAGAAGCTACGAGCCGGTCCTGATCGTCACCCACGCGGGCAAGCAGTTCAGCGGCCTCATCCGCCGGGAGACCGCCGACGAGATCATCCTCGCCACGGGAGCGAAGGAAGAAGCGCGAGTCCTGCGCGCCGACATCGAGGAGATCCGCCCCGGCACCGTCTCAGTCATGCCCGCCGGCTTGGAAACGCAATTCACGCGCGAGCAGCTTCTCGACCTGATCGCGTTCCTGAAGTCGCGGCAGTGAGCGCCGTGGGGTCAGGGGCGGCGCATGAATAACTACCGGGATTTGGCGATCACAAGCCGTGGCACGGACGCCTCGTCCGTGCGGCACAAAGTGACCATCTGTGGAAATGGCCCGCACGGACGAGGCGTCCGTGCTACGGTGTTTTCTACCTCGCACGGTTAGGATTGACTCGTTTAACCGCGTGGGCAACGCCCCGCGCGTCGATCGCGCGTACAGCCTCAAACGCGCGGGGCGTTGCCCACGC
>JAYTIB010000912.1:0-2860 GCA_043732205.1 Schlesneria sp.
TCGGCCGACAGCGGACTCTTCACGGCGGGCGCCGGCACGGCCTCCTGAGCCGTTGCGACCAACTGCAAAGCTACGATCGCCAGGCTGGCCCACATCCACACACAGCAAATCCGCTTCACGGGTTGACTCCAATCAACTCAATATAGATGTCGTAGAGAAACTTGACGATGGGGATGTTCTGGTAGGCCACTCGTATTGGCCAACACAAGACTATCAAAACGGTTTTTGCTTCGGCGGAGACCATCCCCCGTTTTTCCAGGAACATGAACAAGCCGGGGCTAAGAAAATAGCTGAACAAGGAACTGACCAAAGCGGCGGTAACCAACCATGTCCGACGCCTTCGACGACGCCCCTCTTCAACGGCGATGGCCACGTCCGCCGGATCGACCGCCTCCGCTGGGAACTGCCGTTGTACTTCCATTTCGTTCTCACCGTGCGTCGTGAACCCGCCCGAACCCGCCCGATCCCGCCCTTCAATTCCTGTCCGCAGATCGCGGCCCGTTGTATTCTGGGCGACCGCATTCGACCGCCCGGCACATGATAGACCGTCCCACGAAGGAATCCCATGCCTCGCGCCGCGTTGTTTCTCGCCCGGTTCTGCTCGTCGGCCTGGATCGGGGCCGCCACGCTGTTTGTCATCGTCGGAGTTCTCGAAGTGACGCGCGGCGGGCTCGACTCGACGACGAAAGACATCCTGGTCGGGATTCGGTTCCCGCCGTTCTATGTGGTCGGTGCGATCCTGGTGAGTCTCGCGTGGATCGGAGCGTGCGTGGCCGAGTCTCATCCGGAACTGCCGCGACGCCGGCGCGCGTTTGCGATCCTCGCGCTGCTGGCCGTGCTGGCCCTGATGTTCGTCGATTACGTCTGGATCTACTCCCCATTGGCGGCGATGGTGATGCCCCCCGGCCAAGCCAAACCCTCGACGTTCGTGACCTACCACGAAGCCTCCAAACACATCAATCTCGCCGGTCTGATCTTCGCCTGGGTCGCGGCCATCGCGCTCAACTGGCCGTCGCGGGGGAGTGGTGAGTGTCGAGTGGTGAGTGTCGAGTGAAGAGGATCAACTTCCAAATCTGCTCACCGCGCGCGTCGGTCACTCGTCGGCCGTGCATCCCTCATCCGAGTTCGTTCGCCTCAGCGCGCTCAAGCCGTCCCCCTCACCACTCGCCCCGGATTCCACCATGACACCCGTCCTGTTCTCTGTCAGTTACGCCGGTTACTGGGGGCAGCACCGCCTGGGGCTGATCCCGTTCCTGGAGAAGGCGGCGGCACTCGGTTATCCCGCCGTCGAGATTGCCGCCAAACGTCCCCATCTGTCGGTACTCGACTACCCCGATGAAGAGTCCGTTCGCGACGTGAAAGCCGCCGCCGACCGGCTGGGGATCGAGATCGCGACACTCGCCGGCTACACCGATTTCACCGCGGGACGCAACGCCGCCGAAGTGCCGTTTGTCGAGATGCAGATCCTCTACGTCCGCCAACTCGCCCGACTGGCCAACGCGTTGGGGGCGAAGATCATCCGCGTCTTCAGCGGCTACTTCACGGATCTGGCGGACCATCAGGCCGACTGGAACAAGTGCGTCGTCGCCCTGCGCGAAGCGGCCGCCGTCGCCGCTGATTCAGGCGTGATCCTGGGCTTGCAGAATCACCACGACGTCGGCGTGTCGGCCGAGGGCTTCGCCGAGCTCCTGGACGACGTGAACCATCCGAACCTGCGGGCGATGTTCGATCCCTGGTCGATCGCGTTGCACGGCGATGTCGACCTGTACGCCGCCGCGAAACGAATGGCCCCGCGCATGGTTCAGACCACACTGGCCGACTACATCCGCATCGACCGCTTCCAGTACCAGCCCCCGCTGATCAACTACCAGCACATCACTCCCCCCGCCGTCCGCGCCGTGCCGATTGGCGAAGGCTTTCTGCGGTTGAATGAGTTCTTCGCGGGCCTGAAGGACGGCGGCTTCGAAGGCTACGTCGCCTACGAAATCTGCTCCCCCATCCGCGGCGGAGGCAGCGAATCCAACCTCGACGCCGCATGCCGACACGCGCTCGCCAAGATGACTGGCTGGAGCCAATGACTCGCGTCGGGGGGCGGTCTCCCGACCGACTCACTCGATTGACCGAAGGTCTCAAGGATCAAAGCCAAGGACCGGCGTATCATTAACTGTCGTAGCATGGACGCCTCGTCCGTGCGGCCCAATTTCACAGGTGGTCACGTTTTGCCGCACGGACGAGGCGTCCATGCTACGGTTTGTGCTCGCCAAATCCCGACAGTGATTGATGCGCCGATCCCAAGGGAGAAAGCGGAGACCTGACGGTCGGCCGCGTGTGCAGGTCAGGAGACCAGCACACAACACGGCGGTTGGCGGGTGTGCATCTCAATTCTGGGTGAAATCGAACGAACGGGTTGTTGTCGACTCTGAAGGAGTAAGGCGAGCGACAGATGAATGTTTGTCCCCCTACAAGCACGACGCGCAAGCGAGTGAGTGAGTGAGTGAGCGAGTGAGTAAGTGAGTGAGCCTGCAAACTCACTCGCTTGCGCATCGTGCTTGTATCTTGCGCAGCGTGCTTGTCTGCCGATTCCTGCCGCTGGCCCAAGAGCCACTGCGACTTCGACAGACGAGGATGAACCGCCTTTCGGATTCCACCCAGAATCGTGACGCACACCCGCGGTTGGCCCGGTGGTGAATCAGTGATCGACACGAATTGTTCGGTGGAGCACAGTCTGGGAACCGAGTATAAGTCTCGGACGATCCGAGTGTGGTGAGCGGGGTAAATCCAATGGCGGTTGTACTTCAAGACTTTTCTTGGCAAAGGATGATCGAAGCCGTGGAAGCTGTTCGCGAACGAGCCTGTCGAG
>JAYTIB010000913.1:0-2856 GCA_043732205.1 Schlesneria sp.
TGGATCTGCTGCCAGCCGACAAGCTGCCGGGCCGTGGCCAGTTGGTCTTCTGATGGAAGCTTTCGCTGGCGGCGGGCAGCGCGCCACAGTTTGACGACGGGACCGATGGAAACGTCGAAGGCACCATCGGTCACCGCGGAGATTTCGAGCGACTTGGCGAGGACTTCAAACAGTTCCTCGCTGACTGGGACGGCCTGTCCGGTTCCCGCCGTCCGGCACAACCGCATGACTTCGCTGTCCGGATTGTAGTCGCTCAGGATCTGGTTCAGTTCTGCGATGCGGGCAAACGCGGCGCGAGCCGAATCACTGGCGACTGTTTCATCCGGTGCGTATAGTGTCACCGCGACGATCGTCCCCAAGTGCGGCTCGCGGAAATCAAATCGTTCCGCTGACTGTGCCTTGGTGATCGAAGAGTTCCACAGCAGGCACACCGCGATGGCGCACGGCGCAATGACCCGGTGGAAGTGCGGTGGCTGACGGCATCGACCGCCCCCAAGATCAGAACGTGTATCCATGATTCGAATCAACCACTCACGTGGAACAACAGCGAAGCCACGATTGAGCCTACGCTGGCACCAACGGCTTCTTCAAGGGCTGATGGTTCTGGGCAGTCTCTCTCTGGCAGTCTGTTCGACGGGCGTTCTCGCCGCGGAAAACGTATCGGCCGCGAAGACTCCCGCGGAAATGAAGCCCTACACCCAGAAGATCGCCAACACGGAAGTCGCGTTTGACTTGGTGCCGATCCCCGGCGGCGAATTCCTGATGGGCAGCCCCAAGGGTGAAGCCGAACGCGCCGACGACGAAGGGCCCCCGCACAAGGTCAAAGTCGAACCGTTCTGGATGGGCAAGCACGAAGTGACGTGGGAAGAGTTCGAACTGTGGTCGCTGCTGATGGACAGCAAGCTGCGCAAGTTTCAGAACATCACCCCCACTCCGTTGGACAAGGTGGCGGATGCCATCACCAAGCCCACGCCGCCCTACACCGACATGTCGTTCGGCATGGGGAAGGATGGTGGCTACCCCGCGATCTGCATGACTCAGCACGCCGCCAAGCGGTACTGCGAATGGCTCTCGGCGAAAACAGGGCTGTACTACCGCCTGCCGACGGAAGCGGAGTGGGAATACGCCTGCCGCGCGGGAACCACGACCGCCTTTTCATTCGGCGACGATCCCGCCAAGATCGACGACTATGCCTGGCATTTGGGGAACAGTCCCGTCGAAGGCGAAAACAAGTACCACCCGATCGGCAAGAAGAAGCCGAATCCGTGGGGCTTGCACGACATGCATGGCAACGTCGCCGAATGGGTGCAGGACAAGTACGAACCGGACTTCTACGCGAAGTTTCCCGCCGACAAGGCCGCCGGTTTTCCGCTGTGTCAGGCGGACGTGGAGTATCCCCGCGTCGCCCGCGGCGGATCGTGGATGTTCGAGCCGTTGAAGGCCCGCAGCGCCACGCGACTGGCCTCGCACGCCGACTGGAAGGATCAAGATCCGCAGTTGCCCAAGAGTGCCTGGTACATGACCGACGCCCAGTTCGTCGGATTCCGAATCCTGCGTCCGCTCCGAGTTCCCTCGGCGGACGAGCGCAAGAATCTTCGCCTGGATGCCGTCGTGCCGAGTGACGTCAAGGAACGTATCACCGTCGACGAGTGAGCATCCCGCGCGATCAGTCCCGTGAGTCGTCTGTTGTCCCCGTCCCGCCCAACATCTCCTGGAGAACCGCAATGGATCACCCCTCAGAGTCCAGTCGACGTGAATTCCTGAAATCGTCCACCGTGGCGGCGCTCAGCGCCGGCGCGCTGGCTCAGTTCAGTCTGAACAGTTCTGTCTACGCCAGCGGCGACGACACGATCAAGGTGGGACTCGTCGGCTGCGGCGGGCGCGGAACGGGAGCCGCCATGCAGGCACTTTCCACCAACGGCAACGTCAAGCTGACCGCCGTCGGCGATGCGTTCGAAGACAACGCCCGCAATGTCATGAACGGCATCAAGGGGGGACTGAAGGAAAAGGGCGACCGCGTGCAGGTCGTGCCCGAGAAGGTCTTCTCCGGGTTTGACGCCTACCAGAAGGTGATCGACAGCGGCGTCGATCTGGTCATCCTCGCCACGCCTCCCGGCTTCCGTCCGATCCATTTCGAATACGCCGTGAAGGCCGGCAAGAACATCTTCATGGAAAAGCCGGTGGCCATCGATGCCCCCGGTGTCCGGCAGGTGCTGGAGGCCAACAAGATCGCCAAGGAAAAGAAGCTGAAGGTTGGTGTCGGCCTGCAGCGCCACCATCAGGCTCCGTACTTGGAAGCCCTGCGGCGGATTCACGACGGCACGATCGGCGAGATCATCGCGATGCGCGTCTACTGGAACGGCGGCGGCGTGTGGGATCCGCGCATCACCCGCGCCCAGGCCAAGAGCGAGATGGAGTACCAGATGCGCAACTGGTACTACTACAACTGGCTCTGCGGCGACCACATCTGCGAGCAGCACATCCACAATCTCGACGTCGGCAACTGGGTCAAGGGACAGCTTCCCGTGAAGGCCAACGGCATGGGGGGACGGCAGGTCCGCATCGATAAGAAGTACGGTGAGATCTACGACCACCATGCCGTCGAGTTCGAGTACAAGGACGGCAGCCGGATGTACAGCCAGTGCCGGCACATCCCGAACACGTGGAACAACGTCAGCGAGTTCGTCCACGGCTCGAAGGGAACTTCGAACCCCGCCGGACACGTGATGCCCCTCGGCGGCGAAGCCTACCATTTCGCCGGAAACTCG
This sequence comes from Schlesneria sp., assembly GCA_043732205.1. GTDB lineage: Bacteria > Planctomycetota > Planctomycetia > Planctomycetales > Planctomycetaceae > Schlesneria. The sequence goes on from JAYTIB010000913.1 coordinate 2,769, forward strand.
AAGGATCCGTACCAGGTCGAACACGACGACCTCGCCGCGGCAATCCGACAGGGGTTGGAATACAACGAGGCAGACAACGGCGCGTACA
>JAYTIB010000914.1:0-7539 GCA_043732205.1 Schlesneria sp.
CCCATTTCGTAGACGGCCATCACCTGGTTCGTCACCGAGCCGACGGCATCGAACAATCCCGCCAGTGGAATCGGTGGCGGCACCTGATGGCCGACGTAGCGCGGATCATGCAGGTTGTGACCGCGCGCCAGCATCTCCTGCACCAGTTGACTGAAGCGCGCGACCACGTCGGCGGGATCGGTCGATTCAACGGCGCTGTCCGCCAGATGAGCCGCGCGGGCAATGTTCTCTTCCGGCAAAGCCCAGTTGAGCACCCGTCCCTCTGACGCTTGCACGGATGCGAGGTGTCGGGCGAGTTCCTCCGCCAGTCGTGTACCGGCAGCCCGCAGCAATTCGGGATCATAGGCCCGTCGAATCCGTTCGAGGATCGCGTCTGTGACAGGCCCGTCCGAAGTGTCCATTTCATCTCTCAATATGTTTTGGAATGACTTCGTTTGATTGCGCGGGAGGGGGCGGTCGCGTCGGCGGAGCGACGCGACAACTGTAGTCCCGTCGCTCCGTCGACGGGACGCAGCGCGACGTCATCCCAGGCCAACCCCCGCCGATCGGCCAGGTCTACTTGAGCGACTGCAACGCATTCTGGGCGTCGACCCGGATGCGAACTTCGCCGTGATCGCTGATGAGTGGTCGCAGGACGTTGCGGAATTCGGCCCGGTCGGCCTCGCTCATCTTGGGGCCGAGTTGCGAGATGGCCTTGAGCGAGTTGGTCAGGATCATGAAGTGCTCGATCTGTTCATCCGGTTTTTCAGGGGGCTTGGCAGTCAGCGCCCGCTTGAACACCGACAGTCCGTCAGTGTTCCCCTGCCGCGCCAATGCGATGGCGGCGTTCACGCAGGTCTTCCAGTCGCCATTCCCCAGCAGGACGTGCAACTGTTGATCGGCCGTTGGCGACCGGAACAGTCCCAGGGCGAACGCGGCGGTCTGACGCATCAGCGGCTGGTTGTCGGCCGATAACTCGACGAGGGCGTCGACAGTCTCCGGATCATCCAGCGGCGTTCCCTTTTCAAAGGCCCGCCCGGCGATCATCGCGATTGACGAGACGCCGCTCTTGCGCACTTCGATGTCGCGCGTGGGCAGCAACGACTGCCGCAACGGACCCATCGTCAGTTGCGGAGCGTCGAGGTAACTCAGCGCGCGGCACAGATACAGTTGAAAGCCGATGCTCTCTTCGGACGTGGAACCCGACTTCAATTCCTTGGTCAGTTGCTCGGCGAGGGCTGCGGCGATGTCGGTGTTCTGGGCCAGATGCTTGCCCCGGTCGCCGAGTCGGCGATCCTGATCGAGCACCTGGGCCAGTCCGTACATCCCCCGTTTGCGAAGATGACTGTTGGGACTTTGCAGTTGCTCGACCAGCGCCTTCCAATCCTGCTCACTCGCGGCGATCTGCCCAAACGCGGCCCAGACTGCGACGACGGCCAGCACGATCAGACCGGGAACGACAAACAATTGCACGATGAAGCCGGCGGAAGGGGGCTGCACCGGCGGCAGGTCGTCGGACAACTCGGGGCGACGCGGTGGGAATGTCGGAACGGAAGCAGGGTCAGTCGAATTGGTCATTGTTCAACCAGTGGGCGGGAAATCGTGCAGTCCGGGCCGAAGACCGCTTCAAGCGGCAAGGGGCCGGATTATAGGCAACACGATTGGCAATTTCAGCCCGTCGCACCGAATGAACTGGAACGGATCGGAATGCACTGGAATGGACCCGATGGGCGAAGGCTCCGTCGTTTGGCAGGCTGTGGAGTCACGTGTGGGCACTCTTGCCCGTCCTACCGGTTTTTCGACGGGCTGTTAAGCTGGCATGCGTCGTTCCAACTCATTGAGGAACTCCGCTGCCATGAGCCCACGGCGACGTACGGCCATCGTGATGTCGAGACTGCCGCGGTTGATCGATCCGCGGGCCGCCTGGCTGCGCGGACTGCGGGCGGCGTTGCGACGTGTGCAGCAACTCGGTGACACGCTGGTCGTGGTCGATGGCACCGCGGGAGGCGAATTTGTTCGACGCGGCGCGGAACGAATGGCGATTCCGGTCGAAGTCATCCCGGTTGCCGATGATCCCGGCAGCGGGTCGACAGCGACTGAAAACGAGGAAACGATTCCGCAGCGCGACCGGGTACTGATTGGGTCGGCGCAGACGGTGGTGGTGCTCGGCGTGCGCTCCAATGGCAATGTGCATCGCGCGCTGCGTGAACACCTGGCGAACGGCGGTCACGTGCAATTGGCCGACTTGGACGATCTGCAATCGCGTGTCGTGCGGGACGACTTGATCGGCCGGAGGGCCTTGCTGTGGTCTCCCTGTCGGGACGATCAATCTCCGTGGGTTGTCGGTGTCGAATGCGCCCCGTCCCGACGAACGGATTCGGTGTACGAGATCGTCCCGTTTCCGTCACCGGGCGAGTGGGTCTTTCTGTCGCACACCACCCGGGCCTGCGCCGGTCCGTGGCCGGGGCAGACTCAGACTGAATACGTTGATTCCGTGCTCGACGGCACGAGCGACGCGGACCATTCCCCGGCGGCGGCACTGGAGCGAATCCTCGCGCAGCAACGATTGTTGGCGTCACCGCGGACGATTCGCGGCGGGCATCCGGTTGTGTGTTTGACGGCGGTGCCGCTGCTGGAGTTGCCGAGCCTGCGCCAGTTTCGAACCCATCGTTCGCGGTGGGACTTCGAACCGTTCGGCCTGTGCCTCGACCGTCAGTGGCTGCACGATCGGGGAGCCCGGCCGGTGACCTATGGGGATGAGGCGACATGGCAAAGCCTGCCTGATACCGATCGCCCGTTCTTTCAATTGACGCACCCGACGGACCGCGCGATGGAATCATCCGCTCCAGCCATCGATTGGTCGGTCGAGCGTGAATGGCGTCACGTCGGAGACCTCGATCTGCGGGAACTGAAACCAGACCAGGCGTTGGTCTTCGTTCCGCGCTTCGAGGCCGCGATGCGGCTGGCTGGTGTCTCACCCTGGCCGATCACTCTCTGGCCGGACCTACTGTAGTCCCGTCGCTCCGCCGACGGGACGCGCAACAGCGACTCGCTCATTCGTGTTCGACAACTCTGCGGCGGTCCCGTCGGCAGAGCGACGGGACTACGGTAGGCTGCGACTTTTTCCGAGTCACCGAGTAGAATCCCCCGCCTATCAGCGACCGTATTGTTGGCGACCGCATCATCAGCGACCTCATTTGTGACAGCCCTTCAGCATGGTGGACGATGACCGAACGTGACGATTTGATTGCCGGACTGCGTGCGGCCCTGGAGGTCTCGCCCGAGAATGTGCCGCTAAGGATTCAACTGGCGCGGGCGTATTCCAACCTGGGCCGCTTCACCGAGGCCGAGCAGGAATTGCGGGACACTCTGCAACGATCGCCGCATCATCTGCCGGCGACGTTTGCCCTGGCCCAGGTTTACATGCAGCAGGACAAGCACAGCCAGGCGCTGGTGATTGTCGAAAGCCTCAGTCGGAAGCCGGATGCTCCGCCCGCCGCACATGTTCTGTATGCGAAGCTCCTCTTCCGTGACGGCGACGTCCCGGGCGCGGTGGCTCAATACAAGCTCGGTCTGGAGCGCGATCCAAGCGTCGCCGATGAAGAGCTGGGTCGGACGCTCGGCGTCACCGACGACCCGGATTCCAGCCCCGTCGTCGATGGCCGGATGCGGGCCGGTTGGGAAGCGGAAGACGCACCGGTGACGCCGGAAGTCGAACGCCCCAAGCTGACGTTCGCCGACATCGGCGGCATGGAGTCCGTCAAAGAGGAAATCAGCCTGAAGATCCTCTACCCGCTGAAGCATCCCGAACTCTACAAGGCATACGGCAAGACGGCCGGCGGCGGCATTCTGATGTACGGCCCGCCCGGTTGCGGCAAGACGTATCTGGCCCGCGCGACGGCGGGTGAGATCGGTGCCGGCTTCATCGCCGTCGGCATCAACGATGTGCTCGACATGTGGATCGGCAAGAGCGAACGCAACCTGCACGAGGTCTTCGAACAGGCGCGTGCCAACCGCCCCTGCGTGCTGTTCTTCGATGAAGTCGACGCGCTCGGGGGTCGCCGCAGCGACATGATCAGCGGCAGCGGACGACAGTTGATCAACCAGTTCCTGTCGGAGATGGACGGTGTCAGCAGCTCGAACGAGGGGGTGCTGATTCTCGCCGCCACGAACGCGCCGTGGCATGTCGATCCCGCGTTTCGCCGGCCGGGCCGGTTCGACCGCATCCTGTTCGTCCCCCCGCCGGACGAAGTGGGGCGCGCAGGGATCTTGCGATTACATTGCGTGGGCAAGCCGCAAGAGAACCTCGACTTCACCGCCGTCGCCCGCAAGACCGACCAGTTTTCGGGCGCGGACATGAAGGCCGTCGTCGACGCGGCGATCGAACGCCGCCTGCGTGAGGCGATGCAGACGGGCAAGCCGGTCCCACTTCAAACGAAGGATCTGCTCGACGCCGTGAAGGTTCTCAAGCCAACCACGCGCGAATGGTTCGCCTCGGCCCGCAACCACGCCCTCTACTCCAATCAGGGGGGCATCTACGACGATGTCCTGAAGTACCTGAAACTATCCTGAATGACGTGTCCGACAATTGTCGTGGAGCACGTTTCCAACGTGCTCGCAAAACCAGTAACGCGAGCGGCAAGTGAACGTTTACCCACCTACAAGCACGATGCGCAAGCGAGTGTGTCGGACAACTCACTCACTCACTCGCTCACTCGCTCACTCGCTTGCGCTGCGTGCTTGTATGACGTACCCGACAAAAGTCCTGGTAGCGTGGGCTTCAGCCCACGCGGAAGCATTATCTCCCGAGAAACGTGGGCTGAAGCCCACGCTACTTCGTCATTTGTCGGACACGTCTTGTATGCCTATTCCTGCCTTAACAGGCACGTTGCAAACGTGCCCCACGTCCCTTCTGGACTTTTGTCGGAAACGTCATGAATGAACACGAAGCCCGACAGCAACGGATCTGGCTCCTGCTGCAACAAGGACGCACCGAGCGCGCGGAAGAGGAGTTGCGGCTGTACCTGGCCGACCGCCCCGACAGCGATTGGGCGCATGCGCATCTGTCGCTCTGTCTGTCGCAACTGGAGCGGCATCAAGAGGCGCATCACGAGGCGCAGGCCGCGGTCGGTCTGGCTCCCGACAATGCGTTTGCGCACTTCGTCCATTCGGCCGTGTTGACGCAGGCGAACTGCCTGCCCGAAGCGGAAGCGGCGATCCGCGAGGCGATCGGGCTGAACCAGTCCTCGGCCCTGTTCTTCGGTCAGTTGGCGAAAGTGCAGCTCCGCCAACAGCGCTGGCAGGACGCCCTGACCGCCGCCGAACAGGGTTTGGAGATCGACCCCGCGGACGATGACTGCGCGAACCTGAAATCGATCGCGTTGATTCGACTCGGCCGTCGCACCGAGGCGACCGACTCGTTGCGCGGCGCGTTGGAGCGCGATCCCGATGATGCCTGGACGCACGCGAATCTCGGTTGGTCGCTGATCGAACACGGTCGCTACAACGAGGCGATGCCGCACTTTCGCGAGGCGCTGCGGATCGAACCGAATCTGGAGCACGCCCGGCTCGGGATCATCACGGCCCTCAAGGCGCAGCACTTTCTTTACCGGCCGTTGCTGCGGTACTTCCTGTGGGTGCAAAAGCTCGGTGACCGGTATGCCGTGGCGCTGATGGTCGGCGCCTATGTGCTCTACCGGTTCCTGCTGGGACTGTTGGAACAACATCCGGAGTGGTCGCTGTTCATCGTCCCGGTGCTGGTGGCGTATGCGGTGTTTGCCCTGTCGAGTTGGCTCGGCAATCCGCTGTTCAACCTGGTGCTGTTTACGAATCGCTTCGGGCGGCTGGCATTGAGCGACGACGAACGGCGGACATCGCTGCTCGTGGCGGGATCGTTGTCGGTGGCGCTGTCGTTCCTGATCGCCACCGTGTGGTATCCGGTTTGTCTGCTGCCGAGCATCGGGATGCTGCTGGCGACGCTGCCGCTGTCCAAGGTCTTCGACGCCGAACCGGGCCGGACTCGCTGGATGGTCGCGGGACTGGGCGCGACCGTCTGCGTGATGTCGATCTTCCCGGTCGCGTTCCTCGTCGCCGCGCATTGGCTGTCCGATTCCTTTCCGGCCGTGCTGATCTCGCCGTGTGTCGAATTCACCCGCTTCTGCCTGGAGAATCTGGGCATCGCGGCGATCGGCTCGCAGCTTCTCAGCCAGGCTCTGGTGATCCGCCGACCGCGGCGGATCTCGATGTGAGCCCGTGCGGGATCTCGCATTGGACGTCTCCGACAAGAGTCCGGAAAGAGCGTGGGATGAGAGCGTGTGAATCTTTCAAGTTCAATGGCGGTCCGCCACAAGACGTAGCGTTGGCTTTAGCCGACGCGGTATGACATCTTGCGTGGGTTGAAACCCACGCCACAAAGACTCACACGCTCTGAATGCTCCGCCGCTCCTGCCGACAACGTCACATTTACACATTTCGGCCCAACTGCTACGTTCCGCGCGCGTTGCATTTCCGCGGCGAAACCTCTCGTCCGCTGAACCTCTGACCGCATCCCAAAACATTCAACAGCATTCCACATGAGTGACTCGTCGCGCGGGTATTCCCCGATAGACCTGATGGCGGAACTTGGTGTCGGCCCCACTGAACAGTTGGACAAGAAGTCGACTGTTGAGGGTGGTGCAAAACCTGCCTCCGCCTCGTCACCGATGGATGCGCTCGGCACGACCCAGATGTTGCTGGCCTCGTTGGCCACGGAGTCCGCCAAGCCGCCACCGTCGCCGACGTTCATTCCGCGCGAGCCGGAGCGGATGGAACAGATCGGACTGACCCCCGAGGAAATCGAACGGCTGATTCTGAAGTACCTGCTGGCGCGCGGATCGACGGAGGGTCGCCGCATCGCCCACAGCCTCTGCCTTCCGTTTGGCTTGCTGGCTCCCCTTTTCAACGACCTGAAGACGCTGCAGTTGGTGGCCTACCGCAACTCGACATCAATGGGTGACTACGAGTACATCCTGACCGATACCGGACGCGAACGGGCCCGGCGGTACAGCGAGGAATGCACCTACTTTGGGGCGGCGCCCGTCTCGCTGAGCGACTACGTCCGGTCGGTCAAGGCGCAGACGATCACCAACTTCAACGCGACGGCCGCGGATTTGAAACGCGCATTCGCCGACCTGGTCATCAACGAAACCATGCTGCGCCGGCTGGGACCGGCGATCAATTCCGGCCGCGGGATGTTCCTGTTCGGGGCCGCCGGCAACGGCAAGACCAGCATCGCCGAACGGATCACCAATTGCTTCGGTTCGACGATCTACATTCCCAAGGCGATCGGGATCGAAGGGGACATCATCCGGGTCTTCGATCCGGTGATTCATGAACGCGTGGACGACGGCCCGGCATCGTCCGGCGGACTGATGAACGACTCACATGTCGACTCGCGCTGGATCAGGGTGCGCCGTCCGACCGTCATCGCGGGCGGTGAGTTGACGATGGAGGATCTGGAGGTCCGGCAGAACCAAGCGTCGAAAATCTGCGAAGCCCCCATGCAGTTGAAGAGCAACTGCG
>JAYTIB010000915.1:0-7524 GCA_043732205.1 Schlesneria sp.
TCGGTTTTTCGAAATTGGCGGGAGGACAGTCTCAATTGCAATCCAAGTCCGCTTCCCGCCAATTTCGAAAAACCGAACACCCGACCCCTGTTTGCAAAACTCGAAGGACTCCACGCACCCTGCGTGCTCGCTGTGTGGTGCTCGTCGTTCAATTGTCGCTTGCGTTGCGTGGAGTCCGCCCGATCGTGACATCTTCAGCGGGCATCTTGGAAACTCGGATGCGCATCGTTGCCGGCAGGCCGTCTTTCAGCAGGTTGCGGCGGTTGTCGATTTCCGCCCAGACGCGAACTTCCTGGCTGACTTCGTTGACGATCGGCGCGATGTGTCTCAACCGGCCTTCAAAGCGGCTGGTCCGCTGCGGTTCAGCGCCTGAGACTTCGACGACGACCTCCGCACCCCGCTGAACCCGACCGCTGGCCGCCACCGGAATGAATCCCTCAACGCGCATCGTGTCGAAGTTGGCGATCTCCATCACGACTTCGCCGGCCCCCAGCGCTTCGCCCGGTTGCTTGCTCACCTGCAGGACAACGCCGGAGAAGGGGGCGACGATGCGGTACGAATCGAGTGCCACCTCGGCCTCTTTGGTCTTCAGCGCCGCCATCTGCAGCAGAAAATCGGCCTGCTCCAATTGCAGCAGCGACTTCTCCGCGGCCAGCCGCAGTTTCTTGACGTCGATCTCGGAAACGCCGCCCGGGATCGTCCGATTCAGTTCCATTGCCTTCGAGTATTCCAGTGTGGCCAGCTCGCTGATCTTCTTGTTCAGACGCAGTTCGACGGTGTTGGCCATCTCCTTTTGGGCGACCGCCAGCGCCTGCCGCGGCATCTCGTCGCGCAGCGTGGCGACAACCTGCCCACGCTCGACGAGGTCGCCTTCGGAGACCGACACGGATTGCAGAATCCCCAGCCGCGCTCCCGCCAGCGAAGCGCGGCGAATGAGCGCGACCCGGCAGTTCGACACGACGAGCGTTTGGTCCGGCGGTTCGGCGCACACGCTGCCAGCAAGCACCGCAATCGCCCCGAGCCATGTCATGATCCGCCAGGTCTTCATTGGGGGGGCATCCCTGTTGTTTCGTGTGAAAGCCGGCATGATTCAAGAGTCAGTGAATTCGGGTATCCCGTGGCGTCTCGCGTCCCGTCGGCGGAGCGACGGGACTACAGTAGTCCCGTCACTCCGCCGACGAGACGCGAAGCTCAAGTTGGCTGCGACCCAACTTGAACCATGCCTGAAATTCGGCCGAAGGCTAGCCGCGCAGGTCCGTTTGATAAAGGCCAATTTCGCACTTGACCGGTGCGGCGGTTTCGATGAATCTCCCGCCCGCAGACGCAGCGCGACCACGTCCGTCGCGAGGGACAGGGGCTGTGTGGCAGTGATCCACGGAAGGCAGATTCGCCGGGGTGAGCATGTCGGATCGTCGCGGGGTGTCACCCGTTTTTCAGCGACATGACCACGGGCATGACGGCGGGCATGACGGCGGGCATGACGGCGGGTCGGTCGTTGCGCTGCCGGAGGATCCTCACTCAACAGACGGACCGATGGACGCGGAGTTTCCCGGCGCGGAACAGTTCGCCAACTCCGGTGTGGAAGCGTTCGCCGTCCGGATTCATCAATCGTTGAATCCGCGGCAAGTCGCGTTGGTTGCCGTACAGGAACTGCGGCCGCTGCTGCGCTGCGACCGTGTCAGCTTTCTCGAACGACGCGGCCGGCGGTTTCGTCTGGTCGCCGTCAGCGGCCAACCGGGAAAGCCGCCACGGTCGCGGCAGGCATTGCTGCTGGAACAGTTCGTTGCCGCGGTGTTGCCACGCGGCGAACGGTTTCAGTTTCCCGATGATCCACTCACACTGCCGGACGATCTGGGTCGTAGGCTCGCAAGCTACTGGGAAAGCGCGAATGGTCAGATGATCTTGGTGGAACCTCTCTTCGCGGCGTTGCCCGTTCGCGGCGACGCGGCCCTGCAACCCTCCACGCGCCGGGTCGTCGGCGCACTGGTGATCGAACAGTTCAGCCGCCCGAGTCTGCCGCCGGGGGCCATCCCGCGTCTTGAATCGGCCGTGGACCATCTGACACCGGCGCTGGCCAATGCGAGGAAGTATTCACGGCTGGTTGCCGTTCCGGGATTGAGCCAACTCGGGCTGATCTTCGAACTGATCCGGCGGTCGCGAACCGTGACGATGATGTTGTCCGTCATGGTCCTCGCCGGGTGTCTCGCCGGTGCCAGCCTGATCGAACGTCCCTTTGAAATCGACTGCCACGGCCGGCTGATGCCGACCGTGCGACGCGAAGTCTTCGCCGGTCTGGAAGGGGAAGTCGTTGAGGTCATGGTGGGCGAATCGGAGCACGTCGAGGAAGGCCAGGTGATCGCCCGGTTGCAATCGCGCGATCTGCAAAAAGCGGTTCTGGAACAAACCGGTTTGCTGAAGGGAAAGCTGAAGGCGCGGGACGCGGCGCGGGCCGAGTTGCACGGCCGGCCAACCCCGCAGGTCCGCGGCCAGTCCTCGCGCGACCAGGCCCAATTGGAGGTCATCAACGCCGAGATCGACACGCTCCACCGGCAACTCGAACTGCTGGAACGGGAGCAGGAACAACTCGTCGTGCGGGCTCCCATCTCGGGAACCATCACCACCGAGAGACCCCGCGAGAAACTGCTCGGTCGTCCCGTGCATCGCGGCGAGCCACTGCTGGAAATCATGGATGAATCCGGCGCCTGGCAGCTCGAACTGGCCGTCGCCGAGCGAAAGATCGGCCATCTGCTGTCGTACCGGCAACACCAGTCCGACGCCGGTGTGAAGTTCCGGTTGCTCTCGTCGGCGCAACAATCGTTCGACTGCGCGGTCACGCGGGTCGCGGACAGAACGCTCCCCTCGGCGGAATTGGGATCGTGCAGCCTGGTGTTCTGCAACGTGTCGCAACTCAACTTGCCGGCACGGCAGATCGGTTCCGAAACGAGCGCCCGCATCCACTGCGGAACGAAGAGCCTGCTGTTCCTCTGGTTCCATGAGTTCTGGGAACTGCTGCAGCGCTCGTGGTGGGTCTGAGCGGACAGATGCCGATCGGATTCAGGCCGCGCTTCATCGGCTGAGTGAACTGGAACGGGGGCGCTTCGAGCGGTCTGGTAGGTAGCCTCGACCATCGCCGCGACGGGGGCTACAGCTCGCGCGGTCGTGTCTGAGTCGCTTTCCCCCGCGTAGAGCATGTGAATCTTTCAAGTTCAATGGCGGTCCGCCACAAGACGTAGCGTTGGCTTTAGCCGACGCGGTGCGACATCTCGCGTGGGTTGAAACCCACACCACAAAGACTCACAAGCTCGTCGTGTTCGGTGCCGTGTCATCGGGTGCGGGTTCTATTCGCCCGATTCGATTGCGCGTGAAATCAAATTGATTTGTGGTGCGTCCACTTCGGAACTCCGCGCGCACGACGTGAGCGCATCGTTTCAGGTCTTGTTGAACCTCCGCAGTCAACCGCTTTCTTCGAGAAAACAGGCTCTTTCAGGTTCTTCGATCCGGACGAATCGTGCCGTGTTGTTTACGGAGCGATCAGACGGCAACCTTTCTTTTGTGCGCGGTCAACTCCCCTTGGCACACTGTCTGCGATCTTTCTCATCCCGTTGGCTGATGGATGATTCAAACGAGTCTTGAAGGAAGAAAGAGAGAACATCATGTTCCGTCGCACACTGTTGGGAATGGTGACTGTGTTGAGTTTGCTGGTGGTGGGAAGTGGTTCGGCGTTTGCCGACCACCGCTGGAGCGGGGGCGGGGGACATCATCACCATCATCACGGGGGATACGGTTACAACGGGGGTTATGGCGGGGGCTATGGGGGCTACGGTTACAGCCCGATGGTCATGGCTCCGCGCCAGGTGATCATGCCGCAGAGCTACGGTTATGGAGCACCGGCCTATGGCATGGGTGGTTGCAATAACGGCTACGGTGGCGCGAGCTACGGCTACGGTGGATATCCATCCGCCGGATACGGTTCGCCGTATGGTTCCAGCTTCGGCTATTCCAGCCCGGGTTTTGGAATGTACATCGGTCGGTAACCAGCACGCATGGTCGAAGACTTTTGCCGCCGTCGGTGATATACCTCACGTGGCAAGAGGTGAGTCGTTTAACCCTGAGCCAACGGCGAAGGCGGAGCGGGCAGAAGCGTCCGTCTCCGCTGGCGCTGTCGGCAAACACATTGGGGCGCTGGCACCCGACTCCTTCGCCGTTGGCTCAGGGTTAAACGACTCGGCTTGGGCCGCGTCGACAGAGCCACGCCATGAAATCTTGAGCCGGCCCCCGCTTCGCACGGGGGCCGCTTCATTTCGATTGAGCACGGTGCCGGGCGATCTGGGTCCAGGCGTCTCCGGAAAACAGGTCGATCATTTTCGCCAGACCGGCCGCGACCAGTTCCTCACCCGATACGAAGCGTCCCGGGTTGTTCCACGCGCGGATGGTTTCGATCGGGCAGCCGAACAGCCGGGTCATCAGCGCGTCGTGGTCCACTTCCATCACGCGAAAATGCCGAGCCCACTCGGCGGCCTCTTCCAGCCGGACCTGCTCGTCGCTCTGCCAGCGAATCGGATGAAACAGCAGCGAGGTGTGCGGGGTGACGTAGCGTTCGACGCAGGCCCCGAACGGCATCAGCGCGGCGGAACTGCATTCGCCGGCGACGACCCCCACCGCCTTCAGTCCGCGCAGCCGGATCAGGCTGGCCAGCGCCAGGCCGACATACGCGCTGCCGCCGCTGGAATCGAAGAAGATCGTCCCGCGCGAATTGCGGGGCAGGTCCATCAGCTTCTCGTGCAGTTGGCCGTCCTTGTCGACCAGCTCACCGCTGATCACGATCTCCCAGTCGCGCGCGTCGAGATTGTAGTCCGATGGTCGCCGACCTCCCTGCGGAGCGGGGTAGGGTCGCAACGGGCGAGCGGCCGGTTTGGACTCGGCCTTCTTGCGGCCACGGCGGGGAGAATCGGGACGAAGCATGCAGGAATCCTCGGAGCTCACCATGTGTCTCAACGGCCGATGCGGCCGACTGTCGCAATGTCGTCTTTCGCTCCGCGAAAGCACGTCCTTTCGCCGAGCGAAAGTCGACAGTCGCTGATCCGACGGCCCGAAGCGAATCGAGCGGAGGGACTGGCTTTTATCCGCCGGGAGACTCGACTGCAAGAAAGCGGGGTCGGTACGATGCCGCCGCCGAAGCAACGTCTTGTCGATCCGACCAGCACTCTCCGGGAGACGCCTCATGATTCGTTCGCTGCCGCGTTGGATGTTCGTTCTGGCCTGTGTCGCCGCGTGTTGGTCAATGGGACCGGCCCAAGCACAGGCTCAACCCGACAAGGTCACGTTCCAAGCGAAGGACGGCGGCCTGGCCGTGATGCTGGGGACCGAGGCGTTCACCTTCCTACACACCGGGCCTGAATGGGCCAAGCCGTATCTCTCCCCGGTGCAGGCTCCCGGCGGAGCGATCATCACGCGGGCGATCGGCGACACCGAAGACAAGGACCATCCGCACCACAAGGGGATCTGGCTGTCGGTCGATGAAGTCAACGAGATCAAGTTCTGGGCCGAAGCGGGAAAGATCCTGAATGTGAAGGTGGAAGCGATCGAAGGGAATCCGGCGCAGCTCAAGTTGAAGAACCACTGGCTCGGCAAGGACGAACTGCCGGTCGTGGTGGAGACGACCACCATTTCGATCTTCCCGTCGCGGCTGGTCATCTATGACACGACGTTCACCGCCGCCGTTCCCAAGGTGACGTTCGAAGACACCAAGGAGGGCCTGTTCGGCATCCGCGTCGCTTCCACGATGCGGGAAAAAGTCGGCGGCATCGTCACGAACGCCGAAGGGAAGAAGGGGACCAAGGAATGCTGGGGCCAGCCTTCGAAGTGGGTCGATTACACCGGCCCCGTCGGCGGCAAGGAGTACGGCGTGGCGATCATGGACCATCCGTCCAACTTCCGGCCGTCGCGCTATCACGTCCGCGATTACGGGTTGTTCACGGTCAGCCCGTTCGGTGAAGGGTCGTATCAGAACGACAAGAGCAAGTCCCAGCCGGTGACGCTGGAATCCGGCAAGTCACTCCGCCTGATCTACGGACTGCACGTCCACGCGGGGAACGCGACCGAAGGAAAAGTGGCCGCGGCCTATGAGCAGTTTCTCAACGCGACGAAGGCGAAATAGGCACCACCCGCATGTCACGGATGTCGCTCGCGAATCGTCGCGAATGAAGAATGAGTCGTAACTGCCTGTTGAAAAACGCAGAGCACGCGGTTCGCCTGCTCGTGTTTCTCAATGAAAATGAAAACACAGGCGCGCCGCCCGTGCCACGACTTTTTCAACGGGTGCTTACCGCTCGCGCCACAGGAGATCGTCGGGGATGTCCAGGCGGCGTTGTTCCGCGGCGATGGCGTCGCGGAAGCGTTTCGCGTCGACGGGATAGCCCTGGGTTGGCTTCAAGTCGGGGAGGCGCGCCTGCCAGAAACGGTTGAACTGGTGCATCGCCAACTCGCGAAGATACTTCGCGGTCATTGAGGCGAGCGCCACCGGGCCGTGACTCTCCGCGCGCGGCTGGAACCGTACTTCGCCGCGACCGATTCGATAGACGCTCTGGTCGGCTCCCTCCGTCAGACACTCGACCGGCTGGCCGAAGGTTTCGGACAACAGTGTGTCGTACCGGTTCCGGCCGCCATGCTTGTCGGCGACGATCAGCGTTTCGTCGCCGTCGGGTTGCCAGACATTGTGAAGCAGGTTCATGGCCAGGCGCGAGGTCGCCTGCGCCTTGTTGTCATAGCGCCGGACCAGTCGGTTGAACCGCAACGGCTCGACGACATCGGCGCGGATCGCCACCAGCCGCACGCCGAGACGTTCGCACGCCTGTTGCCACGGGGCGACGAGATTGAGATCGTTCGATGCGACCGGCAGTACGAGTTCCCCGCCGTCGTACCACGGGAGTAGTTCGTGGTCGTCGCTGGTGCAGGCGGTCTCGGTCGGAGATCGCGCGGCTGACAGTTCATCGTCGTCGAAGAGGGATTGCCGCCCGCGATCCGCTCCCGCCGCAGACGTGTTTCCGTCACCGCAGTCCCTCACAGTTGTTGACGGCGCGGGATTCGACAACGCCTGACAGAGCGAACCGAACGTCGCCCCCGGAATGCCGCACAGATGCAGCGCGGAACAGACTCCGCGCTCCAGAGCCGCCAGTCCCCGATGCGGCTGAAACACCTGCTTGGAATCGGCGATGTGCAACCGCGGATCGCACGATGTCGGCGCGCGGGTCAGCACGGTGTCGAACGCCGTCCAGAAATCGAAGTCGCCCGGCGGACCGGGCACCTCCCACACCGTCGCGGCGACGACGAACGGACCCAGGTTGGGGCCGAGTCCCGCTTCGTCCATGCCGATCAGGAGAGACATCAGGGGAAGCTTTCAGCGATCAGAGCGTGTGAAACTTTCAAATTCAATGGCGGTCCAGCACAAGATGTCGCGTTGGCTTTAGCCGACGCGGTACGACATCTTGCGTGGGTTGAAACCCACGCTACAAAGATTCACAAGCT